>QMXU01000056.1 GCA_003662305.1 Candidatus Hecatellales archaeon | reverse complement strand
TTCCTGCGAGGTATAGGAGCCTGTTTATCCCGTTTATCATGGCTTCTACGCTGGCTCTGACTATGTCGGCGTTGGCAGCTCTGGCGGAGGCAATTCTGCCCTGGGTGTCCTCCACTTTGACTACGACCTCGGCGAGGGCGTCTGAGCCTCCTGTGAGGGCTTCAAGCTTAAACTCTTTCAGCCTTACGTCCACAAGGTTGTCGGTTACCTTCCTGATGGCTTTAATGGCTGCGTCCACCGGTCCTACACCTGTCTCTGAGGCGATGTATTCTTTGCCTTTAACCTCCAGCTTCACGGAGGCTGTTGGCAGAGCATGAGTTCCAGTGATGACGGCTAGCTCCTTAAGCTCGACGGCTTTCTCTTCGGGGGGAACCTGCCCGCATACGAGGCTTGCGATGGAGATTAGGTCTGTCGTGGTAATATATTTGCCCTTGTCTCCAAGCTCCTTAACCTTTCTTATTATCTCCTTCATCTGCACGTCGGTGGGGTTGAAGCCTAACTCTAAAATCTTCTGTTTAACACCGTGGAGGCCTGCATGTTTTCCAGCTACGATAACGGTTTTACGGCCGATTATTTCAGGGCTTATAGGCTCGTAGGTTAGGGGCATCCTGATTACTCCGTGAACGTGGATTCCTGACTCGTGGGCGAAGGCGTTTTCGCCTACTATAGCCTTGTTAGGCTGAACCTGGACGCCTGTAAGCTCGGAGACCAGCCTTGAAGTTTCGTAGATAGCCCTGGCTTTAATGTTGGTTTTAAACTTGTAAAGCGAGTACAGGGCCATTACAACCTCCTCTAGCGAGGCGTTTCCAGCCCGCTCTCCAAGCCCGTTAACGGTTACGTGAACCTGGCTTGCTCCAGCTTCAACCCCTGCAATGCTGTTAGCCGTAGCCATCCCAAAGTCGTTGTGGCAGTGAACGCTTATGGGAACCTTCACTTCCCGTGCCAGCTCTCCTATAAGCTGCTCCATGCGTTTAGGAGTCATAACCCCGACGGTGTCAGGCACGTTTATCCTGTCAGCTCCAGCCTCCACCACAGCCCTGTAAACCCGTTTAAGATATTCAAGGTCCGTTCTGGTTGCATCTTCAGCGGAAAACTCCACGATTAACCCGTGGTCTTTAAGGTATTCCACAGCCTCAACCGCGCTCTTCAAAACCTTCGCCCTAGTCGAGTTAAGCTTGTATTTGATGTGGATGTCTGAGGTTGCGATGAAAACATGGACACTGTCCACATCGCAGGCTATGGCTGCGTCTAGGTCCCCCTTCAAGGTTCTGGCTAGCGCGCAAACTTCGGCTTTAAGCCCTTCCCTGGCGATAAGCTTCACAGCTTCAGCCTCTCCAAGGGAGACCTGGGGGAAGCCTGCCTCGATGGCGTCCACTCCAAGCCTGTCAAGCTGGCGGGCTATCTGAAGCTTGTCGTCTATGGTGAGGGCTACTCCAGGGGTTTGCTCTCCATCCCTAAGCGTGGTGTCAAATATCCTCACGTACCTGGGCTTAGGCTTCAAGCCTTCCACCTTCCCGGGCAGCCTTCAAAACCTTTCCCGCCACCGTCCTGCCTACATCCATGGTTTTAAAGTTTCCTCCCAGGTCCGGGGTGACCACGCCCTCCTTAAGCGTTTCCACTACAGCCTCCTCAATAAGCTTCGAGGCGAGCAGGCACTTTTCGTCCTCCCACCGTTCGCCAAGCCATTTGAACATTAAACCGGCTGAAAGAATCATGGAAAGCGGGTTAGCTCGCTGCTGGCCTGTCAGGTGGGGGGCTGAGCCGTGGATAGGCTCGAAGAGGGCGAAGCTGTCTCCTATGTTGGCTCCTGGAGCCATGCCTAAGCCTCCAACCAGTTGGGCAGCCTCATCCGAGAGGATGTCTCCGAACATGTTGGGAATCACGATTACGTCGAACTCGTGGGGACGCTTTATAAGGTTCATGGCAGCTGCGTCCACGTACATTTCTCTGAACTCGACATCCGGATGTTTTTCAGCTGTTTTACGGCATTCCTCAGCGAAAAGGCCGCAGGTGGTTTTCATGACGTTAGCCTTGTGGACGGCTACCACCTTACGCCTCCGCCCCCTGGCCAGCTTGAAGGCGTATTCGGCTATCCGCCTGGAGGCTTTACGGGAGATAACCCTTAAGGCTACCGCCACCTCGCCGTCCGGCGTGGTGTACTCGAAACCCTTGTAAAGGTCTTCAGTGTTCTCCCTGACGATTACCATGTCTATGTCAGGTCTGAGGCAGGGAGCCCTCGGGTATGCCTTGGCAGGCCTGAGGTTCACGTAGAGGTCGAACATCAGTCTAAGCCTTACGATGACATCGGCTGCGGTTTCTCCTACCGGGCCTTTAAGGCAGACGTTGGAAGACTTAATGGTTTCAACGGTTTCCTCGGGAAGCGGGACACCCCGCTTAGCTGCGCAGGCGTCTCCAGCTTCAACCTCTAAGATTTCAAGGTTCACCTCTAAGCCTTCCGTTACCGCCTGGAGGACGGGTAGGGTTGCTTCAACCTGCTCAGGTCCTATACCGTCTCCTTTAATCAGAGCCACCTTGTAGCTTTTCATATTCCACCACCAAGCCTCGTCTCCACGTAGGCCATAAGCCCTCCTAACTCCAGAATCTTAAGAAGGAAGCCTGGGAGAGGCTTAGCCTTCAAGGTGAAGCCCCGGCTTAAATCTTCAATTACGCCTTCTCTAAGGTTCACCTTTAAGCCGTCTCCCTCCTCAATCCGGCTTGAAACATTTTTACATTCCAAGACTGGGAGACCGAGGTTCACCGCGTTCCTGAAGAATATCCGGGCGAAGGATTCAGCTAGCACACATTTCACGCCCGCATACTTGAGGGCTAGGGGGGCATGCTCACGGCTTGAACCGCAGCCGAAGTTCCTTCCAGCCACCAGGATGCCGAACTCTCTTATTTTCCCCGGAAGCTCGGGGCTTAAGCCTTCAAGGGCGTGGGCTGCCAGCTCTTCAGGCCTTGTTAAAACAAGGTATTTCCCTGGGATGATGGCGTCGGTGTCCACATCGTCGCCGCATTTTAAGGCTTTTCCCTCGAAAATCATGGAACCACCTCTCTGGGGTCTGTTATTCTGCCTGTCAGGGCTGAGGCTGCCACCGTGGCGGGGGAGGCAAGGTAAATCCTGGCTTTGGGGCTTCCCATCCTGCCCGTGAAGTTCCGGTTGGTGGAGCTTATGCACACCTCTCCTTCGGCTAGCACTCCCATGTGGCCTCCAAGGCAGGGGCCGCATCCAGGAGGCGCAACCACCGCTCCAGCCCTGACAAAAACTTGGATTAAGCCTTCCTCCAAGGCTTTTAAGTAGATTTTACGGCTGGCAGGAATTACAACCATCCTAACATCCCTCTTAACCTGTCTGCCTCTGAGGATTTCAGCTGCCACCCTCAAGTCTTCAAGCCTCGCATTGGTGCAGGAGCTTAAAAGAGCCTGGTCGATTTCAACCCCTGAAAACTCCCCGGCGGGTTTAACGTTGGCCGGGCTTGGAGGAGCTGCTACCTGAGGCTCTAAGCCGTCCACCTGGAACTCCAGGGTTTCAGCGTAGGAGGCTTCTGGGTCGCTTCTGATGTGTTGGAAGCTGTTTTCTCCTGTGGCTTCCTTTAGGAACTGGATGGTTTTAACGTCTGGCTCTATTATCCCTGTTTTGGCTCCCATTTCAACCGCCATGTTGGTCAGCGTCATACGGCTGTCAACCGATAGGGCTTCAACGGTTTCTCCTTTAAATTCAACGCTCATGTAGCTGGCTCCTTCAACTCCAACTCTTCCGAGAATGTGGAGGATGAGGTCTTTGCCTGCGACAAGGCGGCTGAACCTTCCTGAAACATTTATCAGCATGCTCTCCGGAACTTTGAACCAGAGCTTTCCGAGGGCTAGGGCTGCAGCCGCGTCTGTTGAGCCTACTCCGGTGGCGAAGGCTCCGAAGGCCCCGTAGGTGCAGGTATGAGAGTCAGCTCCTACGATGAGCATGCCAGGCTTAACATGGCCTTCCTCCGGGACAACCTGGTGGCATACGCCTACCCCCACGTCGTAGAGGGCTTTAACCCCGAACTCGGCCGCGAAGCTTCGAAGTAGCTTGTGGTTTTCAGCTGACTGAACCCGGTCGGCTGGGGTTTGATGGTCTAAAACTATAACAAGCCTGTCAGGGTCCCATATTCGAGGCTTGCTAAGTGCTTTAATGGTTTTAACGGTTAAGGGACCCGTTATATCGTTGACCATAACCAAGTCTACGCTGGCTTCCACGAAGTCTCCCGGCTCAACCTTTGGGAGGCCTGAAGCCCTTGCAAGGATTTTCTCGGCTATAGTCTGTCCTTTCACCATTCGGCTTCCAGCCTACCTTTCAAGTCCTGACATTTTCCTGATGAACCTGCCAACCTGCTCAAGCTGGTGGGCTTTAACCTCGTCGAACATTTTGAAGAGGTTTCTACGTCCAGCCCGGTATTCTTCAAGCCAGGTTTTGGTGAAGTTTCCGCTCTTCACTTCCCTGGCAACCTTCCGCATGTTCTCTTTTACGTGGCTGTCTATGACTTTTGGGCCTACTGCCAGCCCTCCGTATCTGGCTGTCTCCGAAACCGACGACAGCATGTAGGTTAAGCCTCCCGTGTAGATTAGGTCTACTATGAGTTTAACCTCGTTGCAGGCTTCGAAGTAGGCGAGTTCAGGAGGGTAGCCCTCCTCCACCAGCACCTCGAAAGCGTTTTTTATAAGCTCCATAAGCCCTCCCACCAGGACTGTTTGCTCTCCTATGAGGTCGCTTTCCGTCTCGTCTTTGAAGGTGGTTTCAAGCACACCAGCCTTCGTGCAGCCTAAAGCCTTAGCCATTTCCAAGGCTAACTCTCTGGCTTTCCCTGAAGGATTCTGGTGTACCGCGATGAGGGCTGGAACGCCGAAGCCTTCCAAGTAGACTTCTCTGAGCCTTGGCCCGGGAGCCTTCGGAGCAACCATGATAACGTCGACGTTTGAGGGGGGCACGATAAGCTTATAGTGGATGTTGAAGCCGTGGGAGAAGCATAGGGCTTTGCCTTCTGCAAGGTTAGGCTCCACCTCAGCCTTGTATACTTCGGATTGAACCATGTCGGGTATGAGCATGTGAATTATGTCCGCCTTCGCAGCGGCTCCGCTTACAGGGTAAACCTTTAATCCGTCGGCTTCAGCAGCCTTCCACGAGGAGCCTTCAGGCCTAAGCCCTACGACCACGTTTAGGCCTGAGTCTCTCAGGCATAGGGCTTGCGCTTTACCTTGGCTTCCATACCCTATTACGGCGATGGTTTTACCTCGCAGGTAGCCTGTTTTCACATCTTCGTCATGGTATACCTTAATCATTGTTTCACAACTCCAAACCTGTCTTCATCCTCAATGGTTTTCCCGCCTCTAACCAGGGCGGTAATCCCTGTTCTGGCGATTTCCTTCACGCCGAAGCTTTTAATAATGTTCAGGAAGGCGTCTATCTTCCTGGATTCTCCTGTTATCTCCACGGTCAACGCGTTTTCAGCTACGTCGACAACCCTGGCTCTGAATATCTGAGCGTAGTTTAGGATGTCAGCTCTCGCCTGAGGTGTTGAAGCACGGATTTTTATCAGGGCTAGCTCACGTAGGACGGAGTTCTCCTCAGGGATTTTAGCCACTCTAACGGTTTCCACCAGCTTGTAAAGGTTTTTCATAACCTGGTTTACTTCATGTTCATCCCCACGGATTACGATGGTCATCCTGGAAAGACTTGGGTCCACCAGTGTTCCAACGGTGATGCTTTCGATGTTGAAGCCTCTACGCCTTATCATGTTGGTCACTCTGAACAGGACTCCAGGCTTGTTCTCCACTATCAGGGCGAAAATCTGGTCTCTAGCCTTTCCTCCACCGCTCAAATCCTGAAACCTCCATAAACAACAGGCATGGTGGACGGCTGTAAGCCATAAAAGCAACTGCCCTCAGAGATGGAACGCCTACTGAACGCTGAGAACGTAATCCCTCACTGCGTCCACCACTAGCCTTTCCTCGCCAGAATGAAGAAAACCCAAACTCAAAATATAAAAACCTTTCCAGACGAAACAAGAATGGTATCATCAAAGAGAAAGTGGAATCAGTGGAAAAACCGAAGTTAAAACCAGTACCGATCCTGAAAATGCTTGGCGTAACAGGATTGGTAGTTTTAATAATATTCGTTGTAATATAGACATTGAAATTACATTCTTATTACGCAAATATAAAGGACTCATGGATTCTTGCAGATTTAGTACATATCCCTACGTTTATGATACCATTCTTGCTAATCTGCTATATTACTGGAGGAAACCTAAAAGAATATGGTTTCAATCTGAATGAAGAAAAGTTTTTCACCCACAAGCGGATGGTAACAGTGGGAGTATTCTTTGGAATTCTTCTATCATTACGGTACATCCTCCAGATAGCCTGGCATACGCCGCTTGTCATTCCACATACGGTAACTGTGCTGAATATCGTGGGGAACATGACTTTTCAGTGGATTATTGTAGGCATTTCCGAGGAAACTATGTTTCGCGGGTTAATTCAAACCTATCTGAGGACAGGCAGCCTGTTAACGACAATAATAATTCACAATACGATATTTGGAACCCATCTCACGATAGGATATGCTATCTACTGGATTTTAGGGTCATAAAACTAAAAACC
>QMXU01000055.1 GCA_003662305.1 Candidatus Hecatellales archaeon | reverse complement strand
CGTTAATAGAGTACACAGAGGCCTTCGACGGGGTTAAACTTGACAGGAGCAGGCTGAAAGTTTCCAGGAGGGAAATTGAGGAAGCCTACCGCCAGCTTCCAACAGGGCTGATTAAAGCCTTGAAGAGGGCTGAGAGGAACATTAGGCTTGTCCACCGCAGGCAGCTTCCTAAAGCCAGAATTCTCGCCAAATCCAAGGGCATGCGTGTAACCCAGGTTTTCCAGCCTTTAGACTCGGCTGGGCTTTACATTCCGGGAGGGCGTGCCTCCTATCCTTCCACAGCCCTCATGCTGGGGGTTCCAGCCAGGGTTGCAGGCGTTAGAAGGCTGGTCGCCTGCACTCCCCCCAGCCCGGACGGCAGCGTCAACCCTGCGGTTCTCGTAGCCTTAGACCTAGCCGGGGTTGGAGAGGTTTTCAGGGTTGGAGGAGTGCAGGCTGTCGCCGCCATGGCCTTCGGAACTGAAACCATCCCGAAGGTTTGCAAAATCGTTGGTCCCGGAAACATCTACGTTACAGCTGCGAAAATGATGGTTTACGGGGAGGTTGGAGTGGAGTTCCCAGCAGGCCCCACAGAGCTTTTGGTCTTCGCCGACGAGAAGGCAGACCCCATGCTTGTGGCTGCAGACCTCGAATCGCAGGCTGAACATGACCCGAGGGCTGTCCCAGTTCTCTTAACAACCTCCGAGAAGCTGGCTGAAGCTGTCTACGAGAGGCTTTCGAAGGCTGACAGGAGAATCAGCATGGCTCTCGAAGCCCATGGAGCCATCCTTCTGGCTGAAAGCCTTGAGGAGGCAGCTGACTTCATAGGCAGGTTCGCCCCAGAGCACCTGGCTGTCCACTCAGCTAAGCCGGGTAGGCTCCTAGCTAAACTCAGGAATGTGGGGGCTGTTTCGCTGGGGATATACACGCCTACGGCTGCCTTAGACTATGCTTTAGGCCCCAGCCACGTGCTTCCAACGGGTGGAGCAGCCCGGTATGCCTCCGGGATATCCGTGTTCGACTTTCTAAGGTTCTACACGGTTCAAAGCTTAACTAAGCGTGGCTTGAAGGATTTAAGGGAAACCGTTGAAACCCTTGCCGAGGCTGAAGGCTTAAGGTTCCATAAGCTTGCTGTTGAGGAGAGGTTTAAGCGGGGTGGAAAGGTTGGCTGAAAGCGGAATCTTGGAGGAGGTTTTCAGGGTTCTCGAGGATAGGAGGGTTCACCCGAAGGAGGTCTCCTACGTTTCAAGCCTAATGGCTAAAGGCTTGAGAGGCATACTGGAGAAGATTTCGGAGGAAGCTGGAGAGCTAGTGGAAGCAGCAGAGTTTAAAGGCGAAAACGAAGTAGTCCACGAGGCTGCAGACTTAATCTTCCACGTAATGGTTCTTCTCGCCTACAAGCAGATACCCTTAGAGGAGGTTTTCAGGGAGCTTAAAGGACGTAGGAAGCTGAGGTGAAAGCCCGGGTTGGAGAAGCCTAAAATAGCCATAGTCGACTACGGAGTAGGAAACCTTATGAGCATCAAGATGGGCATCGAAAGGGCTGGAGGAAACTCCGTCATAACCTCAAGCCTGAACGAAGCCTTGGAGGCTGACGCCATAGTTCTGCCTGGAGTAGGAGCCTTCAAGCCTGCTATGAGCTTTCTTCAACCCTACAAGGACAAGCTTTTAAACGCCCTAAAGGAGGGTAAGCCTCTTCTGGGCATATGCCTTGGAATGCAGCTGCTTTTCGAGGAAAGCCTCGAGAAAGGTTTAACCCCTGGACTGAAGTTCTTCAAGGGTAAAGTCGTCGAGCTTCCTAAAGGTGTTAAAAAGCCTCACATGGGCTGGAACAGTATCAAAATCGTAAGGGAAGCCCCCCTGCTTGAAGGCGTGAAAACCGGGGAATACTTCTACTTCGTCCACTCCTACGTGGCTGAAACCCCTGAAGAATACAGCCTAGCCACCACAGACTACGGAATCGAGTTCCCCGCGGTGGTGGGAGCTGGAAAAGTTTATGGAACCCAGTTTCACCCCGAGAAAAGCGGGCTTCAAGGACTGAAAATCCTGAAAAACTTTGTTTGGAGGGTTGTGGTTGAAGGCTAAGCCGCTGATGGATGCCTCCCAGGCGAAGGAAGCTGCTGGAAGGCTGAACTACCGGAAGAACGGACTTCTAACAGTAGTAGCCCAGGACGTCCTCACAGGGGAAGTCTTAATGGTGGCCTACGCCAACAGGGAGGCTGTGGAGAAAACCCTTACAACAGGCCTCATGCACTACTGGAGTACCAGCCGAAACCAGCTTTGGCTTAAAGGAGAAACCTCCGGGAACTACCAGCTTGTCCGCGAGGTCTTCGTGGACTGCGACGGGGACGCCCTGCTGGCGAAGGTTCAGCAGATAGGTGTAGCCTGCCACCTCGGAAGGAAATCCTGCTTCCACAGGAATATTAGGGAGGTAGGAGGTGTATAGGCGTGGAGAGAAGGCTTGGCAGACGTATAGACCTTCACATGCACTCCCTTCTAAGCGACGGAGTTCTGCTTCCGAGCGAAATTGCGAGGAGAGCTGAAAGCCTGGGCTTCAAGGCCATAGCCATAACAGACCATGTTGACCATTCGAACCTCGACTGGGTTCTAAGTAAAGCCTTAACCTTCAAGAAGGAAGCTGAAAAGCACAGCTACGAAATTGAAATCTACGTGGGAGTTGAAATAACCCATGTGCCCCCGGTAAGCATACCTGTTCTAGCCTCAAGAGCCAGAAGGCTTGGAGCACAACTGGTAGTAGTCCACGGGGAAACCCTCGTCGAGCCTGTAACCCCTGGAACAAACCTTTCCGCCGTCACCACGCCTGAAGTCGACATCCTAGCCCACCCAGGACTCGTAACCCTTGAGGAATGCGAAAAGGCTGCCTCCAACGGTGTCTACCTGGAGCTTTCAACTAGGAAAGGACACTGCCTCACCAACGGCCACGTCGCAAAAACCGTGAAGGAGGCTGGAGGAAAACTGGTGGTGAACACCGACTTCCACAGCCCGGAAGACTTCGTAGGACAGGAGGACGCCTTCAAGATAGCTTTAGGCTCAGGGCTTGACGAGGCTTCAGCCCTAAAAGCCGTGAAAGACTTCCCAGAGGAGATTCTCAAGAAAATCGGAGAGAAAGTTTAGCTGGACTCTCCAAGTTTAAACTCGCGGTGGAGGGCTTTAACAGCCTTAGGGCCGTCCTCCCGTTTAACCACGAAGGATATGTTCAGCTCTGAGGAGCCCTGAGCTATCATTCTAATGTTTACTCCCTCAGTTGCTACAGCCTTGAAAACCCTTGCCGCTATGCCGGGGGTCCCCTTCATTCCAGCTCCAACCAGAGCCACAATGCATACGTCCTCTTCAACGTCAATCTGCCTCACGGTTTTCCCTCCAAGCAGCCTCATCTCCAAGAGCGGTACAAGCTCGTCCACCGGGTCCCTTGAAACAGCGAAGGAAATGTTAGCCTCCGAGGAGCCCTGCGAAATCATAAGAATATTCGTTCTTTTCTCGCTTAGAATCTGGAAGAGTTCCGCAGCGACTTCCGGCGCTCCAGCTAGGCCTGCTCCTCCAACGGTTATCAGGGCGACCTCCTGGATGAGCGATACGGCTTTAGCTGTGAAGCCTGTTTTCACTTCGGCTTCCATAGTTATCAGCGTGTGAGGTCCTTCAGGATTGAAGGTGTTCTTCACCCTTAAGGGCAGCCCTCTGTCCATAGCCACCTCTACAGCCTTCGGATGGATTCCCTTAGCCCCAAAGAAGGTCATCTCCATAGCCTCCTGGTAGGAAAGCTGCTTGATGGTTCTGGCTGAAGGCTCAACCTTCGGATCTGCCGTCATAATCCCGTTTACGTCTGTCCAAAGCCATACCTCGTCAGCGTTTAGTGCGGCTCCAAGCAGGGAAGCCGTAAGGTCCGAGCCTCCTCTTCCAAGCGTGGTTACATGCCCCTTCTGGTCAGCTCCTATGAAGCCTGAAACCACGGGGATAACGCCTTCATCGTAAGGCTTTCCAACCCTACGCTTAACCTGGTGTAGAGTCAACTCCACCAGCGGCTTAGCGTTCCCAAAGTTTGAGTCGGTAACGATCCCCGCGTCTTTACCTGTAAACCATTCAGACTTTAAGCCTCTCGATTCTAGGGCTGCCTTGAAGATGGGGGCTGAAAGCCTCTCCCCGAAGGAGAGCACGTAGTCTCTAACCCTTGGAGTGGCCTCGGCGATGCAGGCGACGCCCATGAGAACCTCTCTAAGCTCCCCAATCATGGCTGATACGGCTTCTTCAGCCTTCCTTCTGGCGTCTCCCTCCGCTATCCAGCCGCAGTTTTCCAGGTGTTTAGCCTGTAAGCTTTTCAGGAAGGCTTCCACCAGCTTCCTGTCTCCCCCGGCAGCCCTATCGCAGGCTTCCAGCAGCCTGTCTGTGGTGTCGCCTAGGGCTGAAACCACCACCGCTACAAGGTCTCCTTTCCTGTGGTGGCCTTCAACGATGGTGCAGGCCTGCTTGAAGCCTTCCCTAGACGCCAGAGAGCTTCCTCCGAACTTCATCACAAGCCTCAAACTCTTCCACCTGGGAAAGCTAATTTTATCAGCTTCACCTTAAACATTAACTTTTTGTCTTAAGCCTTTGAAGCTTAACGGCTTGCCTCCTGCTTAATGTTTATCAGGTCTCTGAGGATTGCTGAGGCTGTTTCTATTCCTCCAGCCCCCCTTCCAACAACGGTTTCCTCACCGGCGAACTGCGAGGTGAAGCATACAGCGTTCAGCACGCCGCTCACGCATAGAGGATGCCCCAGAGGTACAAGTTCAGGTGAAACCTTCAAGGTTTCTAGGTCAGCGTAGGCGATGAGCTTAACGTGAGTCTTCTTCTTTAGAGCGTCCTCAACGTCTTCAAGGGTTATGCCCCTAATTCCTTTGACTTCCACGTCTTCAAGTTTAACCTTCCGCTCCAGCACCCAGTTGGCGAGGATGACAAGCTTGCAGGCTGAATCCCAGCCGTCCACATCCATCGATGGGTCGGCTTCAGCATACCCCTGAGCCTGTGCCTCCCTTAACGCCTCGTCAAAACCCAGTTTAGCGTCAGCCATCCTAGTCAAAATATAGTTTGTAGTTCCGTTCAAAATCCCCTTAATGGAGATTATCTTGTCTCCCGCCAGGCATTTGCCTGCAAAGTCCAGTATGGGCGTTCCTCCCCCAACGCATCCGCTGAACCTCAAGCTAACCCCGTTGTATTCCGCCAGCTCCATGAGGGCTTGGAACGCTAGTGCCATAGGACCCTTATTAGCAGTGACCACATGCTTTCCAGCTTTAAGAGCAGCCATGATATGGCTCAGCCCAGGCTCGCCATCCCTAATATTTGTAGGAGTAACCTCCACAACCACTTCGCCGGGAACCTCTTCAACCAGCTTTAAACCTGAGATTCCAGGCTTCCCATGGTCGGGGTAGGCTGCCACCGTCCCCGCCTTACGCTTCACTTGGAGGAGCTTTTCAACGTCCAGGCCTCTAAGGTTTACGGCAGCCCCTCCCCTGTCCGCTACAGCCACGATCCTAGGCCTAATACCGTAGCTTCCAATAAGCTCTGAGCAAGCCTCCGAAACAAGTCTGGCAAAGCCTTGGCCAACCGTTCCGAAGCCCAAAAGAATTATCCGCATAAGCTTTAAACCTCCAGGATTCTTTCAACCTCTTCCAGGCTTCCCTCAACCTCCAAGGGTTTCTCGCCGAACTTCACAGGCGTATCAGGGTCTTTAAGCCCGTGCCCCGTTGCCACACACACCACGATTTCGTCTTCACCTATCAAGTCTTCCTCCACAAACTTTTTCAGCCCGGCTATGGAGGCGGCGCTGGCAGGCTCCACGAAGAGCCCTTCAAGCCTTGCCAGCATCCTCTGGCCTTCCAGGATTTCGCTGTCCGCTACGGCTAGGGCGGCTCCATTCGACTCCCTTATGGCTCTTAAAGCCTTCCTCCAGTTTACCGGGGCGCCTATCCTTATGGCTGTAGCCACGGTTTCAGGCTTCTCAACGGTCCTTATAGATTCAGCTCCCTCCCTCACAGCCTCGACTATGGGCGCCGCCCCGGAAGCCTGAACTCCAAACATCTGCGGAAGCCTATCAGCGAACCCCAACTCCAAGTATTCCTTGAAGCCTTTCCAGATGGCGCTTATGTTCCCAGCGTTCCCCACAGGTACGATAAGCTTGGAGGGAGCCTGGCCTCCCAGCTGGTCTACCACCTCGTAGGCCAGGGTTTTCTGTCCTTCAACCCTGTAGGGGTTAACGGAGTTGAGCAGGTATATTCGGCCTTTGGTGGAGGCTTCCATCACAAGGCGGAGTGCATCGTCGAAGTTCCCCTCTATCTGGATTATCTTAGCCCCGTAGGCTACGGCTTGAGCAAGCTTCCCGAAGGCTATTTTTCCCGCGGGAATCACTACGAAGCATGGTATCCCAGCCTTCGCAGCGTAAGCCGCCAGCGAGGCTGAAGTGTTCCCTGTAGAAGCGCACATCACCGCTTTCATCCCGTACTCTAACGCCTTGGTTATCCCAACGGTCATGCCTCTGTCCTTGAAGGAGCCTGTAGGATTGTCGCCTTCCGTTTTAACGTAAAGCCTTTTCAAGCCGAGTTTCTCGCCCAAACGCTGGCAGTGGTGAAGCTTCGTTCCCCCCTCCCTTAAACTTACAATTTTGCTGTCGTCCAGGATGGGCAGGAGCTCCCTGTACCGCCAGACGGAGAGAGGTCGGCTTTCAAGGCTGGCTTTGGAAAGCCTTCCGCGGAGCTCCCTGTAATCGTATTT
>QMXU01000054.1 GCA_003662305.1 Candidatus Hecatellales archaeon | reverse complement strand
TTCTTGAGTTCCTTGCCTATGGAGGCTTTGAATTTTCTCCAGCATTTCTCGCAGAGGAAGGTTCCGAAGGTTATCCTGGTTCTCCTGTTTTTTCCAACCACTACCGTCCAGGTTTTTAGGGGTTTTTCAACTTCAAGCCCGCATATGGAGCATTTCGCCAAGGGTTTCACCGCCTTAGCATGCTTCAGGCAGCCAGCGATTATCCCTCACCCCACCGGAACTGAAAAACTTTTCCTTCAGCTTCCAAGCTGTGCTTTCCGCTTCTTCTACGCTTCTTTTCTTCAGGTATACGCTTAAGCCTTGCCGTTATGTTGTCGTAGATTTGAGCTAGGTCCCAGCCGCTGTCCCTGTAGGTGTAGGAGCGCTTCGGCGTTATGATTCTCACGTCAACCTCGTATCGCTGTCTCCCCTCGCCTTTCGGGCCTGAGGTCTTGACTGTAGACCTTGCCTCCATGATGTTCGGAAAGCTTTTAACCAGCAGGTTTACGGCTCTTGTAAACTTTATTCTGGCTGCTTCAGCTTCGAAGGGGTCTTCAGGCAGCCCGGTGATGTATAGGGGAACCTCTATTTCCACGGGTTCAGGAAGCAGGGCGACAAGGTTTCGGCAGGTTATTATTCCGTGGATTTCGTCTAGAAACTCCACCAGCATGTAGGTAGTCTCATGCTCAAGCATTCTCCTCATAACGTTCTGAGCTGGCTCATCCAGGCGGCAGGCAAGAAAGTTTTCGTCTGCAAATTCGCCTACGGGGGCTTTAAGTTTTCTTTCAGCCTCTCCAACCCATTCTCCCACGGTTTCAGCTTCGGTAGGGTAAAGGCTGAAGACTATGTGGGTTGACAGGAAGATTCCGGCGGGTCTCCTTCTTCTCAGAACTGGCAGGTGGTCTATGCGTTTGCTGACCATGAGCTTCCTAGCCTTAGCCAGGCTTTCACCCCAGCCTATGGAAATCACATCTCTCGTCATGATGTGTTTGGCTTTAAGCTTCGGCACTCCTACCTCCGCCATACGTCTGATGATGGACTTGGTTGTGATAACTCCTTCAAGCTTCCCCTTGGAAACCACGGGGAGGCTTCGAACTCTGTACTGGCTCATGATTCCAGCAGCCTTCCCAACGGGGTCTTCAAGGGTTAAAACTGGAACATGCTCGAGAAGGCTCTTAACCTTCATCCCAGGGGTAAAGGAGCGGGATAAAATGCTTCTCGTGGTTAGAATACCGAATTTCCCGTTTAAGCCTGCGAGAACCTCGTAGACGTTTTCCTTTTTCATCAAGCCTATAACCTTCGTCAGAAGGTCTGAAGGCTGAACCGTTAAGGGCTCCGATAAAAGTTTGGATACTGGAATCTCGGCAACACGCTTCATTCATCCACCCCTCCAGCGAGAGATAAGAAAGGCTTGAGGAAGCCCCGGACTAAAGGTAGCTTATCGCTATATGCCTAATAACGTCGGTTGAAATCTCGCAGCGGTCAACCAGGTTTTCCATGGACTCGATGATGGAGAAAACTATGAGGCACTGCCCCGGGTCTCCGCAGCTCTCACACCACTTCAGGAATTCCGGTATAACCGATTCGAAGCGGAAGTCGTCTACTCTCTCCTCTATCCTTTCAACCCTGCTTGAGGCTTCGATGGCGCCTCTAGGGTCTCCGAGGAGGGCTTTGAAAGCCTCGCCTGTGCCCTCCGAAGCCTTGAGGAAGAGTTCAGCCATAATCCGCAGGTTCTCCCTAAGCTCTGCTGTAAGCTTTTTAGGCTGGATGAAAAGAAGCCTCCTAGCCGAGGTCTTAGCGAAGTCAGCCATGTCGTCCACGGTTAAGAGAAGCTTCACAACCTCCTCCCTGTTTATCGGGTGTAAAACCCCCTTGGACAGCTCGTCTATTATTTTATCTTTAATGTCGTCAGCTTCACGTTCCAAGTCGAAAACTTTTTTAAATCTGGTGTCGACTTCCTTAACTTCCCCACGGCAGAAAGCCATAAAAACGTTATGAGTTTCCCTTATCACCTCTAAAACTTTATTCATATGCCTGTTGCAAGCTTCAAGAATCTGCCTTTCCCTCTGCCTCCCCAGCCATATAATGGAGCTTCCCGTTTTCAACAAGTTTAAACCTCCAAACCAAGACTGACTAACTAAACTAATAGCCATGAGATAAATTTAAACATAGCTAGGCTTATCAGGAAGGCGCAGGGTAGCGTAAGCATCCAAGCGGCTAAAATCTTCAAAATAATGCTTTTATTCACCGTTTTCGCTCCTCTGCCTATTCCAGCCCCTATGATGGCTCCCACGCTGCTGTGGGTGGTTGAAACGGGGAGACCCCAGCCGAAGAGCAGGAAGGGGATGGTGGTGAAAAGGTAGACCACCAAGGCGTTCGCCAGCTCAGCGGCAACACCCATGGAAAGGCTCAGCCTGGTAATTTTTCTTCCAGCGGTTTCTATCACCCTGTACCCCCAAGTGAAGCCTCCGAGGGCTATTCCAACGCTTCCAAGGAGGGCGAGAATTATCATGGTTTCCATGTCAGGCATTCCCCCCACCTCTCTGGTTATGGTTACGTAAACACCTGTAACGTTGGCAATGTCGTTAGCTCCAAAGCTGTAAGCTGAAAATATCAGGGAGCCTATGAGCAAAGCCGCCATGAACTTGTCTAGAAACCTAAGGTTCCTAGAGATTTTTGGAAGCCCGTACTCCAGCAGTTTTAAAACTCCTATGGCAACTATCATAGCTGCCAGCGGCGAAACAGCGAAGCCCACGAAGACGTTAAACAGCACTCCAAAGTTTATCTTGCCGATTCCGTGGGCTGCAACTCCGTAGCCTACAACGGCTCCCACCGTCGCATGGGTGGTTGAAACAGGCATCCCCTTCCAGGTGCATAGAAAAAGCCATAGGCATACCGAAACCACCACGGCAAAGGCTCCGACAACCTCTATCCTCGGAACAATCCCCCTGTCTATGGTTTTCATAACCATGTGTCCCTGGAGCACGGCGCCTAGGGCTGTGAAAACCGCGAAAAGCAGTAATGCTTTCCTAAGCGTGATAGCTCCGCTTCCAACGGCGCAGTCGGTTGGGTTTGCAGCGTCGTTGGCTCCTAGGGACCAAGCTATGGGTATGGTTAATGCCAGTCCAACCGCGTAGAGTATGAACGCTGTTTCAACCAAAGTTTTATCTATGTCTAGTGTCTGCAGCCGGAAAAGGGTTAAATATTTTACTCATACCCTTAGGTAAGACTTAAAGGTGCCAGCGTGAGATGGCGAAGTTTAAGCTTATAATCTCAGACCCCAAGGCTGGAAGGTCTAAAACGGTTGAGGTTGAAGGGGCGAGAGCTGTTCCGCTTCTAGGCAAACGCATCGGTGAAACCGTAGACGGCTCCATTGCAGACCTTCCAAAGGTTAAACTTCAAATAACAGGAGGCACCGACAAGGACGGCTTTCCCATGCGGTGGGATGTTCATGGAGGAGTTAAAACAAGGGTTGTGATAAGCGAGGGTCCAGGCTTCCACCCGCGGAGGAAAGGTGAACGCCGCCGTAAAACTGTCCGCGGAGACACCATAACCGAGGATATCGCCCAGGTGAACATGAAGGTGGTTGAGGGAAGCCTTCCAGCCGAGCCGGAGAAGGCTTAAAGGCTATTCGAAGGCTTGAAGAAAGCTTAAACAGGAAGTAGCTCACGTCTTCTTAGGTGGATTTTAAAGGTGTAGGCTCCGCTAGGTTTAAGGTGGCAGAGGTTGAAGGCGATTAGGCTTAAAGTTGTGGATGTTGACCTTTGCGTGGGCTGCCAGTGCTGCATGTTCGCCTGCACGAGGCGTTTCGGGGAGGCAGGCCTCTCAAAGTCCGCCATTCACGTAGGCTCAGCCGGAGGCTTTGAAAGGGGTTTCATAGTTAGAGTTTGCAAGTCATGCGAAGACCCTCCCTGCGCTAGAAGCTGCCCTACCGAAGCCTTGAAGGTTAGAGATACAGGGGGAGTAAGCTTCCAGCCTAACAAGTGCATCGGCTGTAAAAACTGTGTTGAAGCCTGCACGGTTAACGCTGTTTTCTGGGATGACTCGCTTGGTAAACCTATCATTTGCGCTTATTGCGGATACTGCGTTGACTTCTGCCCCTACGGCGTCATAGAACTGGAAAAAAGCCTGGAGGTTGAGGAAGCATGATTAAAGGAGACCCCATCTCAAAAATCCTGTACGTAGACCTTTCGAGGAAGCGTTTCTGGGTTGAAGAACGCCCCGAACTCTTCGATAGGTACCTCGGAGGCGTCGGCGTGGGCATAAAACTCCTGCTTGAAGAATGCCCTAAAGGAGCTGACCCGCTGGGCCCTGAAAACCCCATAATCTTCTCGGTAGGGCAGCTTAACGCTTTCTTCCCGTTAGCCTCTAAAACCGTGGCTCTCTTTAAGTCTCCCCACACAGGCAACCTAGGCGAAAGCCATGCTGGGGGGCGCAGCGCCACAGCCATCCGGATGGCTGGTTACGGTGCCATCGTGATTAAGGGTTCAAGTAGCATACCGGTTTACTTGGTGGTAACCAGCCGGGGGGTGAACTTTAGGGATGCTTCAGCCCTCTGGGGGATGGCAACCTACACTACTGGAAGGGTTATAAGGGAGAGGGAGCCGGGTGCAGGCGTAAGAACCATCATGCGTATTGGGCCTGCCGGCGAAAGGCTTGTAACCTACGCCTGCGTCGTAACGGAAACCTACCGGCACTTCGGAAGGCTGGGGCTCGGAGCGGTTTTCGGAAGCAAAAAGCTTAAAGCCATCCTCATAGCTGGGAAGCTTTCCTTTAAACCTGAGAACTCAAAGCTTTACAGGGAAGTCTACAAGGAAATCTTCGACGAGATAACCAAGTCAGACTTGATGAAGAAATACCATGAGCTTGGAACTGCTAAAAACATTCTGCCCTTAAACAAGCTTGGAGGTCTGCCAACCCGAAACCTGTCCTCAGCAAGCTTCGACCAGGCTGAAAACATTTCCGGAGAGTCCTTCGCTGAAAAGCATTTAGGCAGAAGAGTTGCCTGCTCCCACTGTCCTGTAAGCTGCATTCACCTTGCAGCTTTAAGGGAGCCCTACGAGCATGAGCCATACTTCTACAAGACCCGGATGATATCCTACGACTACGAGCCCATATACTCGCTGGGTTCCATGCTTGGAATAGGCTCCACGGAAGGCGTGCTACGGCTTATGGATGAAGCTGAAAGCCTCGGCCTCGACGTCATGAGTACGGGTGTAGCCCTAGCATGGGCTACCGAGATGCTTCTTAAAGGCTTGATAGGGCTTGAGGAAACTGGAGGACTGAAGCTTAAATGGGGGAACGTTGAAGCCTACGTTAAGGCCACACGCTTCCTAGTAGAACAGCCTACATCCTTCTACATGGCTCTCGCCCGTGGAGTAGCCTACGCCTCAAACCACTACGGCGGAAAAAGTTTCGCCCTAACCTTTGGAGGCAACGAGATGCCCGGCTACCATACAGGCCCCGCGGCACACCTAGGCTTTCTAACAGGTTCAAGGCATAGCCACCTAGACGGAGCAGGCTACAGCCTAGACGAAAAAATGGTTAAAAACGGTGAAAAACCCAGCCCACCCAAAATCGTTGAAGAACTTTTAAAGGAGGAAGCTTGGAGGCAGATACTGGCAAGCCTTGTCGTCTGCTTCTTCGCGAGAGCAGTCTACAAGCCTGAAACCGTATGCAAAACCTTGGAAGTAATGGGATACAAGCTTACAGCTGAAGAGCTTCAAAAGCTTGGGCTTGAAATATTAAAGCATAAGCTCGAGTTCAAGTTCAGGGAGGGCTTCAGCTTCAAGAAGCTCAGCTTCCCGAAAAGAATCTTCGAAACTCAAACTCCGCATGGAAAGCTTTCTAAGTCCTTCATGGAGGAAGCCTTAAAGCTCTACGAGAAGAAGGTTAAAGCCTTAATGGAAGGTAACCTTTAAATCAAGCCTTGAAGGAAGCCTAATAAGTCTCTCAGCGGGCTGAAGCAGGGATGAGCGAAAGAAAATTCGAGTTGAACATAGTTTCAGACCAGCCTAACCCGGCTGTTGGAAGAAGAGAAATCTGCTTCGAAGTCCACCATGAGCAGTCTTCAACCCCCACAAGGCTTGAGGTTAAAGAGAAGCTGGCAGCCAAACTTAACGCTGACCCCTCCACCCTGATCATAGAGAAAATGGTTACCAAAGTCAACAGCTGGAAAACCGTGGGCACAGCCTACCTGTACGACTCAGCTGAAAGAGCGAAACTCTTCACTCCTAAGCATATTCTACGCAAGGAATTCCCAGAGGAAGCCAAAGCAGAAGAGAAAGCTGGAGAAGGAGAAGCGGAGAAAGCTGAAAAGGGTGGAGAAGAGGGCTAACCCTGCTTTTTCTCCCGGATATACTCGGTGTAGCTGCATCCTCCGCAGGTCCACCTTGGAGGGTTGCTGTGGTGAGCCATAGTTTTACCGCAGCGGGGGCACTTCCTATTTTTAAGTTTGATGTCTCCCGTCTTGTAGTCGTACTCGTAAAGCTGCCATACGCCTTTCTCTTTACCCATTACCGGTTAAACCTCCCCTTCAGGCATAGCACCGATAACGGATAAGGCTTTCTCACGTTTCTCCCCATTAACCTTTACGGCTACCAGCCCTTCTCCAGGCTGCCCGTAGAAGACTAGGGAGCCCTCCGGAGCGTAGGCTATAGCTGCCAAAGCCAGAAGGTCCTCCTCTCCCTCCACCAGCAGCAGAACGCTTTCATCCCCCTGTAAGGCTTCCCTAACAGCCTCCAAGGCTTCAAGGCTGATGGTTCCCGCAGGGTTTCTAACCTTCAAGGTTTTCT
>QMXU01000053.1 GCA_003662305.1 Candidatus Hecatellales archaeon | reverse complement strand
CACACATTTTATGGCCTGAGAAGGCTAGGAGGTCGCAGCCTAATTCTCTTACGTTCACCTTCATGTGGGGAACAGACTGGGCGCCGTCCACCAGTATTAGAGCATCATGCTCATGGGCTATTTCAGCTATTTCCCTAACGGGCGTTATGGTGCCCAAAACATTTGAGACATGGGCTACAGCTATAAGCCTTGTCTTGTTGTCTATCACTCTTTCAAAGTCTGCTGGGTCTAGAAAGCCTTCACGGCTCGGCTTAACCATTTCAACTTTAACTCCGTAACGCTCGCTGCACCGCAGCCATGGGAGAAGGTTTGAATGGTGCTCCAGAAGCGTGGTGACAACCTTGTCTTCCTTCCCCCAGTTTAGGCTGTGGGCTGCCAGGTTTATGCCTTCCGTCGTGTTTTTAACGAAAACTATTTCGTCAGGAGACCTAGCTCCTATGAAGCGTGCTACCTCCTTTCTGGCGGCTTCATATTCTTCGCTTGCCCGCTGGGAAAGCTGGTAAAGGCCTCGCTCTATGTTAGCCCTGTATTCAAGGTAGTATTCAAGCATCCTGTCTATCACGGTTTTCGGAGTTAGACTGCTGGCGGCACTGTCAAAAAATATGACGCCTGTCTTAAGCAGGGGGAAGTCTTCTCTAACCTTCTGAACGTCAAACATTTCCATTCAACCCTTAACGTTGGATAGCACGGGTTTAAGGAAGCCCTATGATATAGTTTAAAGCGGCTTTTTAGCTTTTAGGTTTAAAAGTCCTCTGGCTCCCAGACCGTAATGCTCTGTTTTAGCCCAGAAAACGGGTTTAGTTAGGTGCTGCCATCCAGCGTAGAGGACACCCATTATGTGGAGAAGCATATAGGGTATAAAAAGCAGGGTTAACCACGGGATGTCCGAGTATTTCCTTGTTTCCAGCAGCACCCCTACAACGGTGCCCGTGTAGAAGATGAAGTTGAAGAGGAAAGGAACAATAGCCCAAGGAGGAAAAACCGAAGTCATAAGCCCGGGCATCCAAACCCTAAAAAAGTCTGTGATAAACCATAGAACCGTTAGAAAGT
The DNA here is from genome assembly GCA_003662305.1 of Candidatus Hecatellales archaeon. GTDB lineage: Archaea > Thermoproteota > Bathyarchaeia > Hecatellales > Hecatellaceae > B25. Next base: position 5,736 of record QMXU01000053.1, on the reverse strand, counting down.
AGCTTAAGGGAACAATCATCATCACGAAAGGCGTAACCAAGCCGAAAAACATGCTTAACGACAGCCGCAGTCCAAGCCTTCGAAGGGCTCCTAGCGAAAGCCTCCAGTACTGGAGAAAGGTTTGAAGGTAGCCTCTCATCCAGCGACTTCGCTGTCTAAGCCATCGCCTAACGTTTATCGGAGCTTCCTCCCAAGACCTAACCTCTGCAAGCCTGATTTCATAGCCTGCGAAAGCCAGTCTCACCGAAACTTCCAGGTCCTCGGTTAAATTGAAGGAGTCCCATAGCCCGCAGGTTCTAAGGGCTTCCCTCCTGAGGAAGCAGCAGGTCCCCCCAAGCGGAGTGAACAGTCCAAGACGGTTTCTCCCCCAAAGCATTATCCTGAACCATGAGGCATACTCTATGCTCATCATTTTGGAAACCCAGGAGTCACCTGGGTTGCTCATTCTAAGTATCCCTTGGACGGCACCCAGCTGGGGATTTTCGAAGAGGGGTACAACCTTGGTAAGAACATTTCTTTCAGGCATGTCTTCAGCGTCAAATATGGCGATTATTTCACCTTTGGTCAGGTGGATTACATCGTCTAGGGCAGCTGGCTTAGTTTTTATTCTTCGAGCCGAATTGCGGAGTAAAACCTTCACATGCTTAGGGTTCTCCATGGAGAGAGGGAGAACTGAGAGAGCAGTTTCCTCGTCTTCCGTTACTACGACGATTTCCTTTTTATCTTTAGGATACACCAGCTTGTTCAACGCTATGTTTACAGCCCTATGGATAACCCACGGTTCATGGTAGGCAGGTATGATGATGGTGAGGAAAGGAGCGTCTAAAGGGTTTAAACGTCTGTTTCCCTCAGCCTCCCTGATTTTCGTTATGCCGGCTATAAGAATGGGAACATGGTATACGCCCCAAACTATGAAGACTACTGAAAGAGTGAAGGCTATGGCTTTAAGAATCAGCCCTGCCGCGTTAAAGTAAACTATTAAGATTGTTAAAACCGCAGCTAAGCCTGAAAGGAACCCTATGAATTTATGGAAAGGCTTCAGAGATTTCTGCACGATGGCACACCTAGAGGCTGCTTAGCAGCCTGTCAACTTGCAGGGTGGCTTCTTCAACGCTTCGAGCTTCAATCCACTCTATTTTAAGCTTCGAAGCCACCATTTTCGCCTCTTTTTCCAGGTTTGGGATAGCAAGCATCAGGCTTTTAGTTCCCTTCTCCTTCAGGTCTAAAACTTTAGCTACGAATCTTAGAAATTCGTCCAGCGTCACCATGCCTCCGTCAGGCTTCTCTTCCACATCTACGATTAGCTTTCGAACCTTTCTCCTTCCATTGCCTGCAATTGCGTAAATGTCGACGATGTGCTTGGAGCCTGATTTACCCTTCAGCTCTGGGAAGCATTCGACGGTGAAGCCAGCCTTCTCGAACGCCTGCGAAATAGGCTTCACGTAGGAGAGAACCTTTTCCACTTCGCCTTTCATAGCTTCGTTAAACCTGTAGACGAAAACGTCTTCGGCTGAAGCCTCCATCGGCTTGAACATTTTACTGCAGTTACAGCATACCCAGTACTCCATCGGGTAGTAGAAGAAGTCTCCGCAGTGGAGACACTTGTAGGCTTTTCCAGGCTCTCCATAGTCTATGCCCACCTGTTTAAGCGGCTTACCGCACTCCGGGCATTTGAGGAGAGATTCGCCTGCCTGGAAGTTGCCTTCGAAATCTACATGGCCACAGGAGTAATGGACTAAAACTTCCCCGCAGCTGAAATTGGCTGAACCGCAGTTTGGACATTGAAGTCTCGGTCTTAAATCGGCTGAGGAGCAGTCTGGACAGCGGAAGATTTTATCGTAAACATCCCTAAGAAGGAAGCCTTCCTCGTAAAGCTTGTTAAGGAAGCTTACGTCGTCTGCTTCCCGGTTTAAAACCTCACGGAGCAGGGGGTAATAAACGCCTTTCGAGGATATTCTTGGAATTATCTCGGCCTTCAGGTCGACGTGAAGCTTATAGAGAAGCCTTAAAACCTCTGAATCCTGTAAGAGCTTAAGCACGTTAGCCAATAGGAAACCACCCCCGCAGCAATTTTCTATCTACGCCCCTAAAATTATTTTATTAAACTATTGAAACAAGCCGGTAAACGGGCTTAACGTTGCATGGAAGGCTTTGAAGGAAAGAAAAAATTTTCAATTAAAATGTTTAATGATGAGCTTTAAAACGGCGAATATTAAGGGTTTTAAGGAAAAATAGAAGGTGGAAAACCCTTATTCCCCGTATTTCCGCGTTTAAAAAGCTCATATTAGCCGGAAGTCTTCTTTTATGGTTGTTAAGACGAGATGGGTGTTCGTTCTTTCCACGTACGGTATAGCTAAAATCGATTTCGTGAATTTGCTAAGTTCTTCACGGGTTTTGAATTTGGCCACGATAATGGCGTCTGTGAGGCCTGTTATGTCGTATACGGCGCATACGTTGGGGTTTTTAGCTATCTCCCTGTCAACCTCCAGCAGCTTACCCTTTGAAACCGTGATTTCCACCACCACGGTTAATTCGTAGCCGAGTTTTTCATGGTCAAGTGAAGCCGTATAGCCCCTTATTATTCCTTCTTTCTCCATGTTTTTGATTCTGGCCAGGACCGTTCCAGTGGCAACTCCCACGTTTCTGGCTATTTCCCGGAAGGACTGCCGTGAATCCTTCAGCAGCTCTTCAAGGATTCTGTAGTCTATTTCATCCAACTCTTCGCCCCCAGCTTACCAATGGTTGGAGTCTTTTAAAGTTTTCTTTCTCTTTTGAACATTCATTCAATTTTTCATGTTTTATTGAATATTCGTAAAGAAGAATTGAGGAAAGATATATATTTGGAAAGTCCCCTCAAGGAGAAGTATTAAACGGTACAGGATGAGGGAGGCAAGGTGCCGTATAAAAGAAGCGAAAAGGGGAAGCTTATACCCATAAGGCGGAGTGCCAGCGAAGTCCTGAAGCTCGTGAAAAGCGAGAAAGTTAAGTTCATAGACTTACAGTTCACCGATGTACCTGGCAAACTTCAGCATACAACCATTCTGTCAGACTTCTTAGATGAGGAAACCTTCAGTGAAGGCGTGCCCAAACTGGACGGCTCCTCTATTAAGGGCTTTGCTGAAATTCACGAGTCAGACATGGTTCTTAAGCCTGACCCTTCAACCTTCACCGTAATCCCTTGGATGCCTGAAAATCTTAAAACCGCAAGGATGATTTGCGACGTTTACAGAGGCTTCGGGATGGGCCGCCTGGAACATGATCCTAGAGGAGTGGCACAAAGGGCTGAGGAGGCTTTGAGGAAGGCAGGCTACCAGGTTTCCTACTGGGGTCCTGAAGTTGAATTCTTCGTCTTCGACAGGGTTAGCTGGGATGTACATTCGGCCTGGCGAGGGCAAAGCTACAGGATAGAGTCCGTGGAGGCAGCTTGGAACACTGGTGAAACCGCCTATCCCATCCGGTTTAAGGAAGGATACTACCCTGTTCCACCCCAAGACACCCTAATGGAATTCCGATGTGAATGTGCGTCTATTCTAACGGAAAACTTCGGTGTAACCTGCGATGTCCACCACCATGAGGTTGCCACTGCAGGTCAAGGGGAGATAAACTTTAACAGAGATACTTTGACATGTACAGGAGACGCGGTTATGACGCTTAAATATGTGGTGAGAAGCGTAGCCTCCAAGTATGGCAAGGTTGCAACCTTCATGCCGAAGCCTATCTTCGCCGATAACGCCTCCGGAATGCATGTTCACGTAAGCCTGTGGAATAAAGACAGAAACCTCTTCTACGACCCAGACGACGCCTACGCTGAAATAAGCCAGCTAGCCCGGTATTTTGGAGGAGGAATCCTGGAGCATAGCAGGTCTCTTGCGGCTATAGTTGCTCCGACTACAAGCTCCTATAAGAGGCTTGTCCCCGGCTATGAGGCTCCCGTCTACATTGCCTGGAGCCGGAGCAACAGGTCTGCCTGTCTTAGGGTTCCGGTCTACCATAAGGGGGACGCGGAAAGGAAGCGTTTAGAGTTCAGGCCTCCAGACCCCTCATGCAACCCCTACCTGTGCTTCGCAGCCATCCTAGCAGCGGGCCTAGACGGGATGAAAAAGAAAATCGACATGGGAGACCCTGTAGACGAAAACATTTACAAGCTTACACCTGAAAGGCGGAGGCAGCTTGGAATAGGAGAGCTTCCTGGAAGCCTAAAGGAGGCTGTAGAATGCCTTCAAAGCGACAGCGAATACTTGAAACCCATCTTCTCCGGGGAACTACTGGAAAAAATAGTTGAAATGGAAACCGTTGAACATGCTGAGGTAAACGTGAGGCCTCACCCCTACGAGTTCTACCTATACTTCGACCGCTGAGCAGGATGACCTTAAGGTTTTTAATTTTTGTTTCCACTATTTTTCGTAGGTGGAAGGTTGGCTGAGGATAGATGTCTTCACGAGGAAAGCGAGTTTCTGGGCGAGCAGAAGGCTGGCAGAGGTGTAAACCGCTATTTCAGATGTAGGAAATGTAATTCGGTAATAATCGTGTCGGCGGATAACATTATCTTCGAGGTAAAGGGCAAGAAAAGCTGAAGCTGCGCTTAAAGTTTAAGTTTATAGCTGGTAAAGGAGAGAGAAGAAGGCTTAAGGGAAAAGCCCTGCTTTCTCGAAGGCGTCGGTAACTCTTCCAACAGCCAGCATCATGGCTGCGGTTCTCATGCTTACGTTGTGTTCTTTAGCTGCCTCGTAGATGTCGTGGAAGGACTTCACTATTTTCTGCTCCAGCTTCCTGTTCACTTCCTCCTCAGTCCAGCGTTCACGGGTTAAGTTTTGCACCCACTCGAAGTAGCTTACGGTTACTCCTCCGGTGTTGGCTAGAATGTCAGGGACAACCAGCACCTCGTTACGGTTGAGAATGGCGTCGGCTTCCGGAGTTGTAGGCCCGTTTGCACCCTCGCTTATAATTCTCGCCTTTATGTCCCCAGCGTTCCTGCTTGTTATCTGGTTTTCGAGGGCTGCGGGCACCAGAACATCGCATTCCATGGTTAGAACATCATCAGCTGGTACTTCTCTCGAGCCTGGAAAGCCTGCAATAACACCCGTTTTAGCTTTGAAATCCTTAAGTTTTCTTGGGTTGATACCTTCAGGGTTGTATATTCCACCCGGCAAATCTGGGACCAAATCTGAGACGGCAATTATTTTTGCACCCATGTCCGCCAGCGATATTGCCGCGTAGGAGCCTACGTTCCCGAAGCCTTGAACGGCAACTGTAAGCTTGCTCATGTCCAGCCCTAAAGACTTCGCTGCCTCTCTAACGCATATGGCAACTCCGAGGCCTGTGGCTTCCTTTCGGCCTAGAGAGCCTCCAAGGCTTACAGGTTTGCCTGTTACCACTTCCGGAACGGAATAGCCTTTAATGGTGCTGTAGGTGTCCATTATCCAGGCCATAACCTGCTCGTTGGTGTAGACGTCTGGGGCTGGCACGTACTTGAAGGGGTCCATGTCGTCGATCATGGTGGCGGTGAACCTTCTGGTCAGCCTTTCAATTTCGCTTTGGGACATTTCTTTCGGGTTGCATTTTATTCCGCCTTTCGCGCCGCCGTATGGTATGTCTATGACTGCGCACTTCCAGGTCATCCACATGGCTAGGGCTTTAACCTCGTCTAGGTTTACGCTTGGATGGTAGCGTATTCCACCCTTGTACGGGCCTCTCCAAGGATTATGGAGGACGATGTAGCCGTTGAAAACTTTTATT
>QMXU01000052.1 GCA_003662305.1 Candidatus Hecatellales archaeon | reverse complement strand
AGGAAAGGCTGCTTAGACATTAAGCCCGGGCACAGTAGGCTTTTAATTTTCCTCCTCCCTAACTATTTTCCGTCGGGCTGGTGTTCAAGGTTGCCCTCTGATTCCATAGTTGAGAGGGAGTTTTCCTCGCCAACGGTTTTCAAGGATGAGAGCAAGCTTTCCCCAGAGTATGTTCCGCCGAGGCTTCCCCACCGGGAGGAGGAGCTTAAAAGGCTTGCTCAAACCTTCAGGGTTATGGTTGAATCCCCAGGCTCCACGGCTCCAAGGCTAATGGTCAGAGGCCCCCTGGGAACCGGTAAGACGGCTTTAACCAAACGTTTCGGAGCAGATTTACAGGCTTACGCCTCCAAGAAAGGGGTGCCATTAAAATTCGTCCACGTGAACTGCAGGGAGGAAGGAAGCTTCTATTCAGCCCTGAAAACCCTGATTAAAAAAAGCCTGGGAGAGGAAATCCCCGAGCGCGGGTACTCAGCTGAGGAGCTCCTTGAAACGCTTGTGGAGTTCCTAGAGAAATGTGGACTCTACATGCTTCTCGCCCTAGACGAGGTGGAGGTCCTAGTTAGAAAGGAAGGCTCCGACCCCCTCTTCAACCTTACAAGGCTTGGAGAGAAAATCCCCCTTGAAAAGCCCAGACGGCTTGCCTTAATCTTCATCTTCAGAGAACCTGAATGCGAAGACGCCTTAGCCCTCTTGGACCCTAGCACCAGGAGCACGCTCGGCCATAACACGGTGAAGCTTGGAAAATACACGCCAGCCCAGCTTAAGAGGATCCTCCAGTACAGGGTTGAGGAAGCCTTCAAAGAGGATGCTGTGCTACCTGAAGCCTTAGAGCTTGCAGCCGACCTAGCAGGAGAATACGGAGATGCAAGGCTTGCCATAGAACTCGTGTTGCTGGCTGGAAAGCAGGCTGACATCGAACGCTCGCCGAAGGTTCTGCCGGAACACGTTAGGGCAGCTCAGCTCCACGTTAATCCAGCCATCCGGGGGGAACACCTGAAAGCCTTAACCCTCCACGAAAAGCTTCTGCTCCTAGCTGCAGCCCGCCTGCTTCAAAGCTCAGATTCCGCCTACGTAAGCTTTGGAGAAGTTGAAAGGGAGTATCAGGCTGCATGCGAGGAGTACCGTGAAAATCCTCGACGGCACACCCAGCTCTGGAAGTACGTGAAGGCTTTATCCGCCAGCGGGCTGCTGAACGCGAAAACCTCTGGGCGTGGGCTTAGGGGGAGAACCACCCTAATAGGGCTTCCTGCACCTTCAAGCCTTGTGAGAAGCCAGATTGAAGGGCTGCTGGAGGAGGCAGGCTAGGCTCCGAACCGCCGTTTCCGCTGCTGGTATATGCGGATAGCCCTGTAAAGGTCTTTCTTTTCGAAGCCAGGCCAGTAAACGTCTAGGAAGCAGAGCTCACTGTAGGCTCCCTGCCACAGCAGGAAATTGCTGAGCCTCTCCTCACCGGAGGTTCTTATGATGAGGTCTGGGTGAGGGTTAGGCAGGAAGCTTGTGTAGAGAAACTTCTCGAAGACTTCCTCGTTAAGCTGGTCTGGGCTGAGCCTTCCACTTTTAACCTCCTCTGCAATCCGTTTGAGCGCGTCAAGGATTTCAGCCCGTCCACCGTAGGCTATAGCCAGGTTCAAGTAGCGTTCATTATAGTTTTTGGTAGCCTCCTCAACTTTTCTAACCGCCTCCCTGATTTCCGGAGGCAAAAGGTCTACTTTCCCGATGACTTTAACCCTGACCTTGCTTTCATGGATACGCTCGTCGGTGGCAAGCTTCTCCAGGTATCCCTTTATAAGGTTCATCAAACGTTGAACCTCTTCCGGGGGACGCCTGAAATTTTCTGTTGAAAAAACGTATAGGGTTATAGTTTTTATCCCGTTGAGCTCCTTGCACCATTCGAAGAATTCCTCAGCCTTCTTAGCTCCTTCAAGATGCCCGTTGAAGGTGAGCATCCGCTTGGAGACAGCCCACCTCCTGTTTCCATCCAGGATTATCGCTATGTGGCTTGGAATCTCCCCGCCTTTAATCTGGCTTTTAAGAATCCACTCGTAGAGGCGAATGGCAAGCCTGTTGGCGGCGAAGAAGAGTACAAACCTCTGGAAAGCCGAAATTAGAGGATTCACGACGCTATTCCCACGCTAACAATACCGTAACCATAACCCTAATAATTAGTAGGGTCCACCCATTAAACAAGCTTTCGGTTTAAATAAGCCCCCTCGACATTAAAAGCTTAAACTCTTCCAAGGTCAGCTTCTTCTTTTTACCCTGCTTGTAGGCTTCCTCCAGCTCTTTAACCACACCCTCTAAGGCTTCAGCCTCCTTTTCACGCTTAAACTCCCTCAGACCGCTCTTCAGGCTTCTCTGCTTGTTTAAGGCTTCCACGATGCGGCGGTGAAGCCTGTCGGCTTGAACTTTCGCGTTCGTGAATTTCTGGTAGGCTTCCTTGGCTTCTCTTTCAGCCTCCTCAAGCCTTTTAGACTTCTCGCTTAGAACCGCCAGTTTCTCCTTCAACTTCCCATAGACTTCGTCAAGTTTCTCCTTAAACTTTCCAATTTCCTCCCTTAAAGCTTGAATCTCCTGGAAGTTGCTGTTCAGCTTCTCTATCAGAAGGCTTATTTTGCCGTGGAGGTCAAGCTGGCCTTCCAAGGCTTTAACTCTTTCAACAAGCTTTCTTTCCTCTTCAGGACTTAAGGGGTTGGTTTGAATCTGCCATTCCAGCTCTTCGAAAAGCCTTTCAGCCTTTCCCCGTGGAATGGAAACTTTAGCCTTAAGCCCCCTAAGCTTCTCTCTAAGCTCATCCCTGACCTCCCGTTTCTCCGCCAGGTCCTTTCTAAGCTTTTCTAGGCTAGTTTTAAGCTGTCTTATCTCGGCTTTAAGCTGTCCTACTTCTTCCCTTAAGTCTCTGAGCTCCCTTTTGAGCTTCCTCGCCTCGTCTACCAGGTTTTCCCCTTTCCTAAGCCATGTTTTGGCTTCCAAGTTTAGCTTGTTCCTCTGCTCTCTAAGCTCAACGATTTCCACACTTAGGCTTTCTATTTCACGCATCAGGCTTTCGCTGTCTCCCAAAGTTTCAGCCTTCAAGTCAATCCTATTTTTACCTTATATCACAGCTTTAAACCTATTCCTCCGGCTCCCCACGGGTTAGAATACGCTGGATGGCTGCGTGAACGTTCAAGAAGTTCGTGAAGTACCTGGCTGAGCAGGCTACCGTTGAAAAGTCAAGTCTAAGCTTTGAAATGGCGTTGAAAAGGTCTGAGGCTAGCAGTGCCGCCTCGCTTCCAGGCTGGCTTGCCAGGGCTTCCCTTAGAAGAGCCGGCCTCCCAGACCATTCCAGTACGCGTTTCACAGCCTTCTCGTCAAGCAGGTCTACCTTTGTGAGGAGGTTAAGCTGGGGTAGGGTGAAGCGTAGGTGGACGGCTGAGGCCAGAAACAGGGTGGAAACGTAGTTGAAAGGATTAACGCAGAAGGGACCGTCGAAAAGGTATAAAACCATTTTCTGCTCGAGCTCCAGCTCCCTGGCCAGGTAAGGTCCTCCAACCCTGAAGGCGAAAAGCTCTAACTGGCCTGGCGTGTCGAATAAAGCGTATTTCGGCGCTAAGCCTTTCAGCTCATCGTTGATTCTTTCAGCCTGCTGGGCTAAGAGGTCTGAAGCCATTATGAGGGCTCCGTTAGGCCCCAGCCCGTAGTCTCTCATAAGCTTCTCCACGGATACGTAGTCCCGCACGTCAAGGGCTGCCTCGTAGGGAAGGTTTAAGACTCCGGGGTCCAGGTTGACGATGCAGGCGTCCTCTCCCTGCCTTGACAGCCATTCAGCTAGGCTTGCAGCCATAAGGGTTTTCCCGGAGCCTGCAGTTCCAACTATGAATATGCCGTACAAGGCTTCCCCTTAACCAAGCTTTTTAACGTTTCCGCCAAGCCTTCTAGCTTCAGCTTCAAGCCATCCTATAACCTCTCCAATTCTTCCTTTCGCCTTCTCAAGGCTTTCAGCGAAGGTTGAAACGTGAAGCTCTATTCTCGAAGTTGCCTCCTCACCCTTCGGATGGGACTTAATGTATGCTTCGGGGAACCTCTTAACAGCCTCGTCTATGGTTGGAGATAAGTCAGGCTCAGGGATTCCCTCCACCAAAAGGCTTCCCTCAGCATATTTAAGGTTAGACCTTTCAGCCATAAGCCCTGCAACGTGAAGGCTGAAGATAGCCTTCATCTCCGATGGAACGCCTGGAAGACTTATGAGAACTGTTCCGTTTTTTCTAATCAGAACTCCCGGGGCAGTTCCAACAGGGTTTGAAAGAGGCTTAGAGCCTTCAGGCAGGGTTGCCATCTTCTTCCTTTCAGGGGTGACCCAAGGCTTCTTCAGGACTCCCTGCTCAGCCATCCAGCGAACCTTCTCCTCCACCATCCGTAAGGCTTCAGAGTTAAGCTTCAAAGGCTTCCCAAGAGCCATGGAAACGCCCTGAAGGGTTTTATCGTCGTAGGTTGGACCTAAACCGCCCACCGTCAAAAGGAAGTCAGGCTTCCTAGCCAAAGCCTCCCTGACAACCTTCGAGATTTCCTCCAGCTCGTCGGGGACTAAGGTTACCCTTCTAAGCTTCCCTCCAAGCCTTGTAATCTGCTGAGCCAGCCAGTTCGAGTTCGTGTCGCAGGTTTTACCTATTAGAAGCTCGTTTCCTACGGCTATGATTTCAACGGTGAAGCCTGTCAGCTTTGCCCGCCTCCCTTTTAAGCAGGCTATTTCTTGGAGAGCCACCACTTCAAGTATTCCCTACGCTTCTGCCTTCGCTCCTCTCCTTCATCCGTGGGGAGGTTACGTCTTCTCGCCTCAACGATTTCCATGTAGGTAAGGGTTAAACCGCAGCTCTTACAAGTGTACATTTTAATTTTAGGGTCGTAAACTGTTTCCCCACCGCATTCAGGGCAGTACTCCACCCTCTACAGCACCCCGAACCTACGCCAACATGGAAAGGTCTAACTCCCATATAGGTTTACCTAAACGCTGAAAGTTAAACATTGATAAGCCAGCCTACACCAACCATTAATGTTAACCCATGAAGAGGAAATGGGCTGCAGCCTTAATTTTAATAATCGTGCTTTCAACCTTCACGTTAGGCTTCACCCTCTCCTACACCCAACACATCCAATCCGGAGGAAAATACGAGAAACTTGCCTCCGAAGTCATGGCTGAAATCTCCAAGCTCAGAAAGCTAAACCCCCCTGAAGACTTTAAGGTTGAAGTTGTCTCCTCCAGCTGGGTTAAAGAACACTGGGGTAAACCTCAAGGAGCAGAAGAACCCTTAGAATGGAAAATCTACAGGGCGCTCCTGCTCGTCCCAGCTGAAGCATCCCACAGAGAGTTTGAAGAAGAATGGACAGGCTGCATCATGGCTGCCTCCTCAGGAGAAACCCTATACATAGTCGCCGACCTAGTGGAAGACGCTGAAGAAAAAGTTCTGAAGAGAACCCTAGCCCACGAATCCGTTCACATGCTTCAATACGTCAACTTTGAAATTTCCAGGCCTGAAACCTACGACGCGGAGCAGGCTTTAAACGCCCTAATAGAAGGCGACGCAGACCTTTCAGCCGACATGCTTCTCGAAGCGGAAGGCTTCAAACCTCCCGAAAAGGAGCCCTTCAAGCCTGAAACAATGGGGTACAGGGAAGCATTAATCCTAATCAGGCTTTTCCCCTACCAGTATGGAGAACGCTTCGCAAGCTTCCTCTACGAGCATGGCGGATGGAGCCTGCTGGATGAAGCCTACAGCAACCCTCCATCCTCCACAGAGCAGGTCATGCATCCTGAAAAATACCTTGAAGGAGAAGGCTTCGAAAGGCCGGGGCTTCCAGCGTTCAGGGAGGAAGGCTGGAGGCTTCTAGGCGAAAACAGGCTTGGCGAATATTTCATCTACGCTCTGCTGGCTAGGTGGATTGGATACGGGGTGGCTGAGAAGGCTTCTCAAGGCTGGAACGGTGACAGGGCTGCCTACTATACGGCAGACGGAAGCTTCCTGCTGCTCTGGGCTACCATGTGGGATAGTGAAAGGGATGCCGAAGAATTCCGCCAGGCAGCAGCTGAAATGGTTAACGCCGCTGGAGGAGTGGAAATCGAGGAAGACCTTTGGAAGGTTGAAGACGTGTTCATAGTCCTGAAGCTTTCAGGGTGCAGGGTGGACGTTTTCTCCTCTAACAGCCTTGAAGCCTTAGAAACGCTTCTTAAGCCGGCCTCCTGAAGCAAGACACTTTAGTTCCACCGCCTCTAGTCTATTTGGGTAGCATTATTGGAAGTTGAAGCACTGCTCTACGAGAAGCTTGAGAAAGAAGTTGTTAAATGCAATGTCTGCCCTAGGCGCTGCTATGTTAAGCCTGGAACCCTAGGCTTCTGCAGGGTTAGACAGAATAAGAGTGGACGCCTGTACACTGTAAGCTATGGAAAGCTCACCGCGTCGAACGTGGACCCCATAGAGAAGAAGCCTCTATACCATTTTTGGCCTGGAACGGTCTCCTACTCCATTTCGTCCTTCGGGTGCTCCCTCGTCTGCCCTTGGTGTCAGAACTGGTCTATCTCGCAGGCAGGCCCCTCAGACTCCGGCTATGGTGAGGTCTCTCCAGAGCAGGTGGTCAAAGCTGCTAAGCGCTACGGTTGCAAAACCATTTCCTACACTTACAATGAGCCTTTAATCTGGCTGGAGTACGTGCTGGACACGGCTAAGCTGGCCCTTAAGAAGGTATTTTCAACGTGCTCGTGACGAACGGCTACACCACGCCTGAAGCCTTAGACCTGCTAGGCCCCTACATTCAAGCTGCCAACGTGGACATTAAATCCTTCAATCCCCGTTTTTACACTAAATATTGTAAGGGAAGGCTT
>QMXU01000051.1 GCA_003662305.1 Candidatus Hecatellales archaeon | reverse complement strand
GTGTAGACGCCTCCTCCATCATGTCTAAGTGGCTTGGAGAGTCTGAGAAAAACGTTGCCAGACTGTTCGACGAGGCGAGGAGTAAATCGCAGAAAGGGAAGCCATCCATAATCTTCATAGATGAAATAGACAGCCTCATAGCCGTTAGAGTTGAAGAAGTCGGAGGCGAAGCCAGGGCGAGAAACCAGTTTCTAAAGGAGATGGACGGCATCCTAGACAAAAACAGGAAAACCTACGTGTACGTTTTCGGAGCCACCAACAAGCCTTGGGCCCTAGACGAACCCTTCATCCGCAGATTCCAGAAACGCATATACGTGCCGCTTCCAGACCTAGAAGCCCGAAGGCAGCTGATAAAAATCTACTCCAAAGAGTTAGACTTCGCTCCAGACGCAGACCTGGAAAGGCTTGCCGTTCTAACAGAGGGATACGCTGGAAGCGACATAAGAGACCTCCTTCAAACAGCCCACACCAAGGTTGTAAGAGAATTCTTCCAGTCCGGAGGAGCTGAAAACTCGGAAGCCAAGCCCCGGCCCATAACCATGCAGGACCTCCTAGAAGCCCTGTCCGAAAGAAAGCCAAGCGTGTCCAAAACCATGCTTCAAGCCTACAAGAAATGGGCTTCCGAGTATGGAGCCCTATAAACCGTAGGGCCCGGCCAACACTATTTTCCCCATTCAAGGGCAGACTTTTAACGGGAACCAAACTATTTCTTTTTCAGGTGGAAATTAGCCTGAAGGCGGAAAGGTGAAAAACGCTGAAGGTAAACCTGAAAAGGCTTACGGAAACCCTTATAAAACTCGTCAGAATACCAAGCCCGCCGGGAAAGGAAAACCAGATAGCCGAAACCGTAGCCGGAAAACTTGGGGAACTAGGCCTAAAACCGCACGTCGACGAATACTTCAACGTTAAGGCGGAACTGGGCTTGAAAGGCAAAACCATCGTTTTAAACGCGCACCTAGACCATGTGCCTCCAAGGGAAAACTGGAGTTTCAACCCTTATGAGGGAAGGCTTGAAGGCTCAAGGGTTTACGGAGTTGGAGCCTCAGACAACAAGTCTGGGGTAGCGGCAATGCTTGAGATAGCGGAGCTTCTAAGCAGGGCTGAGGGAAGCCTTAGAGGGCGAGTAGTATTCCTTTTCACCAGCAGAGAAGAAACAAGCCTTGGAAAGGAGGAGGCGAGGAGGAAGGCTTTCCAAGGGTTGAAGGCTGATGGAGGCATATGCCTTGACACCCACCTTCTGGATGAGGGTGGAAAGGCAAACCTTGTGGTGGGCTGCAGGGGTATAATGAACCTTACCTTGACGGTGCTCGGCCGGGCTTATCACTCCTCTGAGCCGGAGAAAGGCGTAAACTCAATATATACAAGCATGAGTTATATTCAAGCCCTAAGGAAACTTAAACTTCCAAGGTCCAAACGTAAGCCCCCCTCCCACGCGAATCTAAGCGTAACCAAAATCGCAACCAACGGCTGGGCAACCCGCATCCCGGACAAGTGCACCCTAACCATAAACTACAGGGCCCTGCCAGAAGAAAACCTGGAAAAAGTGAGAAGCAGGCTTTTGAAGCTTGCCTCCAAGAAATGCAGGGAAGGCTTCAAGCTGGAGTCCGTGGAGAAGGCTGAAGGCTACAGGCTGAACCTTAAGGAGCCCATAGTCAAAGCCTCCCTGAAAGCCCTAAAAGAGCTGGGGCTGAAAGCCAGGCCGACCATTTCAAGAGGCTGGATAGACGCTGCCAGCTTCAAACTTAAAGCAGGAATACCCATGGTAGGCCTGGGAACCCCCACTAAAGGCCAAGCCCACGTGCCAGACGAGTGGGAAGACCTGCAATGCCTTGAAACAGGAGCCCAAGCAGCCCTAACAGCCACACTGAGATTCCTAGAGGGATGAGCAGGATAATGGCTGGAAGGCAGATAGCCATCATCGCTGGGGGAACAGGCTCAGCTAAACTGGTCCGGGGATTAGCCTCCATAATCCCCCAGGAAAGACTTGTCGTAATAGGCAACGTGGGAGACAACTTCCAGCTTTACGGCCTGCAAGTATGCCCAGACTTGGACACCATCATGTACCTGCTAGCCGGAATCCTAGACCGGAAACGAGGCTGGGGAGTGAAAAGGGAAACCTTCAACATGCTGAAAACCCTGAGGAAATACGGGGTTGAAGCATGGTTCAGGCTTGGAGACAGAGACCTTGCAACCCACCTATACCGGACATGGCTTATGGCCCTAGGATTAACTCTGTCGGAAGTCACTCGAAGACTGGCCGAAGCCCTGCACGTGAAAGCCAGGATAATCCCGGCCACCAACAGCCCCCTGCAAACCTACATTAAAACAGCTGAAGCCGGGGCCGTCCACCTCCAAGAGTTCTGGGTTAAAATGAAGGCGAAACCAAGGGTTCTAGGTGTAGAATACCGGGGGGCCAGCAAAGCTAAACCTGCCCCAGGCGTAGTCCAGGCTATAGAGAAGGCTGAAGCCGTTATAATCCCCCCAGCTAACCCCGTAACCAGCATAGGGCCAACTCTCGCCATTCCAGCGGTAAAGGAAGCCTTAAAACAGGCTGAAGGCGTGGTCGTAGCGGTTTCACCTCTGACAGGTGGAAAACCCTTCAGCGGGCCGGCAGGAAAGCTCATGAAGGGTTTAGGGATGAAAGTTTCAACTTTAACCATCGCCCAGCTCTACCAGGAATTTCTCAGCCTCCTCGCAGTTGACAGGGCAGATGCGAGGTTTAAAAGGCAGATAGAAGCTTTAGGCGTTGAATGCCTGGTAACCTCAACCCGGATGTCCTCTCTTAAAGACGAGAAAAGGCTGGCAGGGGAAATCCTTAACGCTGCGGGAATCCGGCTTTAACTTCTTTCAGAAGCAGTCCTCCCAGAGAAGTTTAATTTTAAAATAGGCATACGATGTATCAGCTAGGAAGGGGATGCCTGGTTTGACCGTTGAAATGAGGTGTAAGCTTGTAAGCTGGGAAGAAGTTGTGGAGATGTGTAAGACGTTGGCCTCGAAAATAGAGGCTGACGGCTACATTCCAGACACCATTGTAGGGCTTGCGAGAAGCGGCTTTGTCCCTTCAAGGCTGCTGTCCGACCTTCTAGCCGTAACCGACCTGGTAGCCTTAAAAGTGGAGCACTGGCTTGACACCACCGGAGAGCACAGGGAGGAGGCCACCATCCCCTACAAGACACCCTTCCGGTTGGAGGGAAAACGCGTGCTGGTTGTAGACGACATAGTCGACACGGGTAAAAGCATGAACATTTCAGTAGACTACCTTCGACAGTTCAACCCTTCAACGCTTAAAACAGCCGTAATGCAATATATTACAGCTTCAGAGCATAAGCCAGACTACTACGCCGTGAAAATAGAAGGGTGGACCTGGTTTGTTTACCCCTGGAACCTCTACGAAGACCTTGGAAACCTATCGTCCAGGCTTCTGAAGGCAGCTGGGAAACCCTTAACCCTCGAAGAGCTGGCTGAAGGCTTCAAGGAGAAGTTCAGCGTGGAAGTTAAGCCAAGCCTGCTGGAGGAAGCTTTAACCAGGCTTCAGCGTAGGGGGAAAGCCGTAAGAACAGGGGAAGGCTGGGCTTCCCGCTAAATTCTCGCGTCTCTGAGGGCTGCAGCACAGGGGCACCTGCGCTCTGAGGGGATGGACGGGATAAGTCTTTCAAGAATTTTCTTAAAGTTTTCCGTGTGCTTGATTAGGGTTTGCCTGACCTCTTCAGCGCTTACAGGGGCTTCCGCCCACACGTCGTAGTCTGTAACCATCGCCAGGTTAACATAGCAGATTTCAAGCTCTCGGGCTAGCACAACTTCAGGGTAAACAGTCATGTTTATGGTTTCCCAGCCGAAGCCTTTATACCACCTGCTTTCAGCCCTCGTGCTGAACCTCGGCCCTTCAACCACCACAACCGTACCCTTCTCGTGGAAGCTTAAACCCAGCTCCCTGCAAACCTTCACGGATAGGCTTCTAAGCTCAGGGCAGTAAGGGTCAGCCATGGAAACATGGACGGTTTCAGGGCCGTCGTAGAAGCTTGAAGGCCGAAGCTTCGTCCTGTCGACAAACTGGTCGCAGACCACGATGTCTCCTCTCTTGACGTGGGGTTGAAGGCTTCCCACGGCGCAGGGGGCAATAATTCTTTTCACACCTAAAAGGTGGAAGGCCCAGAGGTTAGCTCTGTAGGGTATTCTGTGGGGTGGATACTGGTGGTGGCGTCCATGCCTCGGAAGGAAGGCAACCTTCCTACCCGCGATTTCCCCTATCGCAATTAGGTCTGAAGGGTGACCGTAGGGAGTTCCAACCTTAACATGGCGAGGCTTCTCCAAGAGCTCGTAGATTCCAGAGCCTCCAATCACACCTATTTCAGCTTTCTCATTCTCACCCATTGCAGCTTACACCTTCAGTAGCCTGTCTGCAAACTTTGCTTCCAACCTTAAGGTAGCCGAGCTAAACCTTATATAAACTTAAGGATGGCCCTCAGCCCACCCCGCTTACGCCTATTTCGAATAAAGCTTTCCCGTAAGTTTCGCCTTCCCAACTTTGAGGTAGCCCCAGTCTCCAAGCCAGACCTTTTTTAAGCCTTCAAGTTCAACCCTACGCTTGAAGAAGCAGGCTTCCCTAACGAAGGTTTCAGCCTCCCCTCCCTCCAGCGCCAGATGGATTCCGAACTTCCTGTTTAAAGCCTTAAGCTCTTCTATGGCCTCCCAGTCAAGCCTTCTCCCAAGCCACCTCTCACCTAACCCCAACGCTGAAACAGCCGTGAAAACCACGTCAAACCGAAGCCTTAAAAGCTCTTCAAGAAGGCTTTCAGGGGGGTTCTCCCAGAGCGGAGACAAAAGCTCTAAGCCAAGTTCCCCACAGATTTTTTCAACTCTTGAACGCTGGTATCGGCTTTGAACTGCCCCGCAGGCAAGCCCTTCGAAGCCGTGTTCGGCTTTAAGTCTTCCAACAGCCTCCAAAAGCTCGACGATTTCTTTTTCCTTTTCCCCTGAAACCTCTACAGTATGAACGGGGATTCCCATGGCTTCCCCCTGCAGGGGTGTGTACTCAACGCATGGCCTGTGGAACATCCACGATTCAGGGTTCACAGGCTTAACCGTTAAGAGGATGACAGGCTTATGGCCGCAGCTTAGAAGTCTCCAAACCGTCAGGTTCGAGTCTTTGCCTCCAGAGTAGAGCACTGCAACCTTCAGACTTAGGCTTCCCCCTAAAGCCTTAAGCTTAAAGAAGCATTTTTATCCTTTTCCAGACCATACTTTGAAGGCAAGAGCCCCGGGAGGACTAGAAGCGAATGGTCTGCACGGTTGTTGTAGGAGGCTTCTGGGGGGACGAAGGAAAAGGCAAAATCGTTTCCTACCTAGCCTTAAGGGACAAGGTTAAAATCGGGGTTAGAGGAGGAGTAGGCCCCAACGCAGGGCACACCGTCCAGTATCAAGGAGAAACCTTAAGGCTTAGAATGCTTCCAAGCGCCCTGGTGAACCCTAAGACAAGGCTGCTGCTGGGAGCCGGAGTGCTGGTGAACCCGGCTAGGTTCCTCGAAGAGGTTGAAGCCTTCAAGGTTAAGGGCAGGGTGGGCTTAGACCCGAACTGCGCTATCATAGAGCCCAAACACTTGGAGGCTGACAGGTCGGAGCACTTCTCAGGGAAGATAGGAACCACGGGAACAGGTACAGGACCCTGTAACTCCGACAGGGTTCAAAGGAAGGCGAAAACAGCCAGGGAAATCCCTGAACTCCAAGAGTTCCTGTCAGATGTAGCCTCAGAAGTGAATGAAGCCCTAGACGAAGGTGAAAACGTGCTGGTGGAGGGAACGCAGGGCACCTTCCTCTCCCTATACCATGGAACCTACCCCTACGTAACCTCCAAGGACGTGACAGCCTCAGCCATCTGCTCCGACGTAGGGCTAGGACCCACCCGGGTGGACGAGGTTCTAATAGTCTTCAAAGCCTACGTTACAAGAGTCGGGCAGGGGCCTCTGCCTGGAGAACTCTCCCAGGAAGAGGCTGAAAGAAGAGGCTGGGCTGAGGTGGCAACCGTAACCGGGAGGCGCAGGAGGGCTGCTCCCTTCAATCTAGAACTCGCTAGGAAAGCCGTAATGCTCAACGGTGCAACCCAGGCAGCCATAACGAAGCTTGATGTGCTCTACCCTGAATGCCGTGGAGCAGACTCCTATGAAAAGCTTCCAGAGGAGGCGAAAGCCTTCGTGAGAAAAATTGAAGAAGCCCTCGGAATACCGGTAACAATCCTCGGGACAGGGCCGGAAGCCCTTCAAATAGTAGACCTAACCAAGCGGAAGGCGTGATTCTGCTATTCGGAGAAAGGCTGGAAGCGAGACAGGTAGCTCTCGTATTTGGCGAGAATCTTCTCCCAGTCTATCTTCAACATGATTACCAAGATTATTATGAAAACGATAATGCTGGCAGCCGTAATCATCACGTTCACTTCTCCCCCGCTCAGAACGCCTCGAGCCGCATCTCCCAGGTATCTCCCCCCAGCAACCAGAACGTAGAACATGGCCAGCTTGCCGAAAACGCAGGGGACGAAAACCCTTACAAAGTCCATGCGAACTATGCCTAAAGGAACGAAAATCACGTCGTCAGGCAGAGGTGTTAAAGCGAAAAGGAAGACTAGGAGAGGCCAAATCTTCCTGTGGCGCAGCAGAACTTTAAGCATGGCGTCAAGCCTGCGCCTGCGTGTTTCGCTGAAAACCCTTTTCGCAGCGTAGCCTGCCCCGTAGCCTACCATTTCGCCTATGGCCGACCCTAAGCCTGCTGCAGCCACAATCAGGTAAACATTATAGTTGGTGTTGGCTCCAACCCAGAAAATTAGAACATGGTAGGGGATAGGGATGAAAATGGATGAGGCGCCGATGAAGCTGGCTGCGAAAACCCCTAACACTCCGAGCTCCTGCACGATTTCTAAGAGGGCCTGCTCGAT
>QMXU01000050.1 GCA_003662305.1 Candidatus Hecatellales archaeon | reverse complement strand
TGCTTGGAAGGTATCCCCCTTTCAGTCCACCACCTAGATATTTCCTCTTCAACCTTCAAGGGGTCGTAGGTGGAGGTAAGCTCCTTCAAGGCTGACTCTCAACTCCAGCCTAAGCCCGGCAAACACTAAACCCTTAAACCATCCGAGAAAGATTAAAACGTTTAGGACGATAAAGGTTAAGGTTAAACAGGCTCTCCCAAGGCTGAACGGGCGTAAGGTGGGCTGCCAGGTTGGCTGGAATCGTAGGCGTGTTCTCCCTTAAACGCTTCTTCAAGGTTCTCAAGTCCAAAAAGCTGGAAGCTGTTTTCCTCGTTCTCATAGCTGTTTTCAGCTTTCTGGTTCGGCTGCTACCCTTAAAGTGGGGCGGCTACCTTTCAGGCTTTGAATCCTACTGGTACTACCATGTGGCTGAGTATCTGGCGGAGCACGGAGCCTCATGGATATTCCAGCCTCAGGGCTGGGTTGACATGCACTTCTGGTATCCGCAGGGAAGAGACGTGGCGGCAACCACCTTCCTCGGCCTCCCCTTGACGATGGCTTCCCTTTACAGCGTGCTTAAAGGCTTAAACGTGTCCCTCCTACAGGTTTCACTCTTTTTCTCTCCAGTCACTTCCTGCATCATGATTGTCCTAGTCTACTTTTTAGGCAGGGAGCTGGGAGGAGGAAAGGTCGGCCTCCTAGCCGCCATCTTCACAGCCTTATGCCCCGTCTACATTAGACATACAACTGCAGGCTTCCTTGAGCCTTCCATCCTCGGCCTCCCCCTGCTTCTACTGGTCTCCCTCCTCTTCCTTAAGGCCTTAAAGGCTGAAGCCTGGAGGAAGACCCTGGCTTACTCTGCAGCCGCAGGGTTAGCCTTCGCATACCTGAATGTATGCTGGGATTTCTGCTATTACGCTGGTTTGCTCCTAGCGGGTTTCGTCTTCGCTCATATGTTTCTCCGGAGATATTCACGTAGGCTTGCCGCCGCGTACATTATAACGGTCTTCATAGGGGTTGCGGTGTCCCTGCCTTTTCCCACGCCAGGCCTTTTGGTTGTAGCCTCCACACCGGCTCTCCCAGTTCTGCTTGCAGTAATACTTCTGCTAGCTTACGAGGGCTCCCTAAGGCTTTTGAAGCCGTCTGCCCCTCAACTGTTCTTGGCTGTAGCTTTAACGGCGGTGGGCGGTTTAGCCCTGTACCTTTCAGGTTTAACTTCAGCTTTATCCTACGAATGCCTTGAGGTTTTGAATCCGACGGTCAGGCCTTCGACGCTTGAAGGTATTCTAAGGGAGGCTTCCGTAGACTACAGGATTGGAACGTGGGCCTCCACCTACATGGCTTTCGGAGGACTTTTACCGCTAGGCATATTCGGCTTCCTTCTTGCGGCTAGAAGAAGGCTTTCCATAGACGTTTACCTCGCAGTTTTCGCTTTAACCTCGCTTTACGCTTCCGCCTCCATGGTCAAGCTTGGACTTCTAGCATTCCCAGCCTTAAGCCTCCTAGCCGCCTACGCCGTAGCTGAAATCCTCAGGTCCGCTGGCAGGGTTTTGAAAGGCCGGAAGGCTGGTAAGGCTGCTCCCATAACAAGGCCAGCCCTCCTAATCCCAGCCATAATAGTCATTCTGCTCTCCGCCTCATTCTTCAGCGCACTTGAGTCTGTTAGCTTCCCTCCACCCATGGCCACCTCGATTCTGCCAAGCAAAACCTTGAAGGCAGACTGGACGAAAGCCTTAGAATGGATTGGGGAAAACCTTAGAGGAGAGCCTGTAGTAGCCTGGTGGACCTATGGCTACTGGATAGGCGTGCTTGGAAAGGCTGCAACCGTCTCCGACGCGTCGCTTCTCCACAGCCAACAGGCAGCCAAGGTAGGGGTGCTCCTGCTTTCAAGCGAAGCTGACGCTGAGAAGATTCTGAAAGAACAGTTCAACGCCCACTACGTGCTGGTTTTTGTCACAACAGTTAGATATCCCCAAATACCCGAGATTCATATGCCCTCAGGCTTTGGAGACGCTGGAAACTGGCCTTGGATGGCAAGGGCTGCCAGCCAGATTCAGCCGGAAATAAAAGCTGAAAACATAGACAAGAACAGGGATGGCGTTCCCGACGAGGACACGTTCCTAGGAAAGGTAATCTTCTACGCCATGGGAGTTCTTAAGGAGGAAGACTTTGAAAGGTTTGAAGTCGTCTACGCCTCTCCCTCCCACTACAATCTTCGCGAGGAAACGGAGGCAGCCCAGATAATAATTCTGAAAGTCAAAGACTAGCCTCTTTCAAGAGCGCGATTCCATCTGCCTTCTTAAAGCCCTCCTATACCTTCCATACTTGTCCTCCATGGAGAACTTAGGTGGAACCGGAAGGCGTAGGGGGCCTCCGCAGCGGGGGCAAACCGTCTGGCTCAGCGTGTATCTTCCACACTTCACGCATTTCCGCATTCGAACGGGCAAAGCTTCTCACTTTTCCCTTTCAAATTTTCCTTCCCCGCCATACTTTCTTATCTGTGCAAGCACGCAGTCGATAAGCTCTCCTAGGGCTTTCTCGGCTTCCTTCCAGTTTCTGGCGACAACTTCTACCACGTATTTGGGGGCTCCCGCAGTGTACATCGCCATTTTAACCCGTTTAACTTTTCTTGAAGCCCTGCAGGAAGTTAGAGACTGCTTTATCGCTTCTATCCCCTTCGGGCCTGGACAGGTGAGGTGGAATACTCCCTTAATCTTCACGGTTGAAGGCTTAACCTTGAGCTTGGCTATTTCAGCCAGGGCCTTCGCAACGTCTGGAGGTATTCCAAGCTTCGCACCTAGGCTTTCACCTTTCTCGGCGAACTCTTCCAGGGCTGCATAGGCGCTTGGAAACTTCTCTTCAAGCTTTGCTGTGTATTCGGCGGTGAAGGCTTCGAGGTCTTTCACTCCAAGCTTTTCGCCTACAGTTTCAAGAATGGTTTTAGCCTTCTTCCTACGCTTCCATTCTACAAGTTTATCCTGTTTTTCCTTTCCGCTTACTCTCCGCAGGGATAGGTCTATGTGCCGCCTTTCCCGGTTAACCCTTAAAACCTTTAAAACAAGCTTCTGGCCTGGTCTAACGTAGTCCCTTATGTTTCTAACCCAGCTTGTGGAAACTTCTGATATGTGGAGGAAGCCTTCTATTCCACCGTATTCGTCAAGGCCTAGGTAGGCTCCGTACCCCGTAATCTTGTTGACTGTTGCTATTACGAGCTCTCCTGGTTCAGGCAGCTCCTCCGGCTTCCATCTTTCATCTTCAACCATCAGCCCAGCCTCTCCACTACTTCCCCTCTCAGCAAAACCTTTCCTCCAGTAGCCTCAGCTATAACAGCCCCGCACACGCTGCATGAGACGTTCCGAGAAGCCCTGTCGAAAACCATGTTTTCATGCCCGCAGTCGGGGCATCTGACCTTTATGAAGATGCTTCTAGGCTTCGGAATTGCCTCCTTAAGCTTAGGCATCAGCCTCCACCTTTAACAAGCCTTATTTGAGTTCAGCCTTTTTAAGCCTAATTCCCTTCTTTAAAATAGCGTACCCGCATTTTTTGCAGGTAAGCTTCATGGTTGCCTTCTTAGTGGTCTTGGCGGTACGTTTAAGCTCAGGATACTTCTGCCCTCCATAGCCGTGTTTATCACGTTCATGGTGTCTCGCACCGGCGGCCAGCGTTCTCTCTCTACCTTTCTTGTAGAGGGTTACGGTGTGAGGCGTATGGGCCTTACACTTCGGACAGTAAGTGTTTAAGCTCCTTGGAAACTTCATGGCGTCTTCACCTATTTTAAACAATAATTATTTAGAAAGATTTCATTCTCCTCAGGGCTCTATGAATTGTTGATGGGTAAATTTTTAATATACTGCCAATATCTGCAAATGATATACCATTTTTTCTCATTTGCAGTATTGTCTTGAGCTCTTTCCCCGTTAGTAGTCTTCGACTAAGTCTACTGAGTTTGGGCACAGCATACGCAGCCTCCTTGTACATCCTTTTAACTTCCTTCAACTCCTCCCTTTTAATTAAACTATAATAATTTTTCTTTGGTTTAAAGGGCACGGCAAAGCTTCCGCATTCAACCATCACTTTAACTGGTTCCATAGCCTCAATAAGAATTGCCATAAAGGGCTCCCTTTGAGCGGTTTTTAATATTTCAACCAATTTGTTTCCTGACTTAGTAAGCATGTAGACTGGCTTTCTAAATTTCGCCAAATTGCCGTCTATACGTTCCATTTTCATCTTTTTTCTGACAGTAACAAGCTTAACCCCTAATCGTTTACACCAAAGTTCCAGAAAAGCCTTTTCGGACATCGTTATCTGAACTGCAGGTTCTAATCGATAATTTACTCCGCTTGGCTTTACTCTATAGTAAAATGTTCCCTCTCCAATAGCTAAATTTAAGAAGGCTGTAGCTTCAGCTATGCTCAAAGGCCTAATTTCCCCGTTTTCTTTTATCGGTTGATGTGAAACCATTTGCACTCTTTAAGCACCATTATGGGTATTATTTTATTTCTAAGACCTACAAGTTTGTTCCATCTTTTTTGGCAAGTTCAGCTGGAGTGTTGAAAACATCCTTTTATAAAAATCTACCTGTTCAAGCATTTTCGGCCTGAAATCCCCGATTATAAAATTCACATTCAAGCATGAGAACCTGCTTGTATACGGACGGCTATTCCATGTCTAATTAAACCTTCCGCCAGCTCCTGCGGCAGATACGCCACGTCCTCTTCTTTAAAGGGCCCGTACGTTTTAAGGTTGGAATCTACGCGGGCAGAGGCTTCCTTAAGAAACCTCACCAATACCAGTTTTTCCTCCGGCTTCTCCTCCACACCTGAAAGGACAGCCTCCCTTAAGGCTTCAGCAGCCTGAAAGGCTTCCTTAACCCTGCTATAAACGGCAACCTCCTCTTCAGCCAGGTTTAATGCTTCAGGAGGTTTCTCAGCCTCTTCCAAAAGGTTGAAAATCTTTTTCAGCCTGAGCTTTAAAAGGTCTGAGGCTAAGGCTTCAGCCTTTTCCAGCTCTCTCAGCCTAAGCCTTCCCTTCAAGGATTTCTCGTCTGCCTCTTCAACTTCTCTTCGAAGGCTTCTGAAGTATTCGCCTAGATGCCTGTAGAAGTCTGGCTTAAGCTTTTGAAGCTTAGAGGTTTCGCTTTCTCTAAGCCATACCTCGTAAAGCTCGTTAAACATCTGCTATGCCTCCGAAGGCTGAAGTCCTCCTCCCGCGAGGACAGCCATCCCAGTTCCAACCATGTATACGGCTGGAGCCCACGAGATCTCTACGGTTTCTCCAGCCTTAAACTTATATTCTACGCCTCCAAGCTTAAGAGGCTTAGGCTTAACGATTTTAACCTTAACGTTCCTCTCCTCCGTGAAGGCCAGGGATTCCGTTAGAGGGTTAAACTCTGGAAGTCTTCCACCATCAATCAGAACCACTTTAAGGCCTGTCTTGCCGTGGAGGCTTCCGGGAAGCCTTATAAGCCTGTGAACGTCGGTGGTTACAACCGTGTCCACGAGGGCTGCCTCAAGGCTTGCAGCAGCCTGCAGGAGCTGCTCCCAGGTTTTCCACGGTATGCCTGCAGCGTCTCCGGCTGAAAGCTCCCTAAGAAGCTTCTCCCTGTTCTCCTCGATAAGCCTTACAGCCTTCCCAGTCAGCCCTAACTCTTTAAGCTCCTCCCCCTTTTTGAGGAGAAGGCTGTAGGCTGCCCTGGCGATTCTACCCCGCCAACCTTCAGCTGAAAAGTCTACCTCACGGGTGCTCCTCCTCCTAAGCTCAGGGTAAAGGAGGGAAGCCTTCAGCCCTGAAGCGGAAACATAGTCTACGATTTCCTTCCGCTCCTCAGAGCTGAACTTCAAAACAGTTTCATCGTCCACGTGCACATGGTATCCCCTATGGCCTGAGAAGACTACCTCCAGCCTGCCCTGGCTGAAGCCGAAGTCGTCTTCAAGAATGGATAGAAGCTTAAGGGTTTCCCTTTTCGCAGCCTCCAGACACCACTCGCAAACCCATTTGTCTGCTTCTATTCTTCTCCTCCCGCATCGGGGGCATTTCTCAGGCTCTACTCCCCGCCCTTCAAGCCCACAGTCCAAGCATTTCCAGCTGTCGTGAACGGTTTTACAGGGTGTTACAATATGGTCGCTGTCTATGTCGAAGATGAGGTCTGCGCCAAGCCAGCCTTTCCCAGCCATATCCTCCGCTTCTGGCCTCTCATAGTAGGCTGAAGAGTAATAGGCGTCGGAAGGCGTGAAGCTTACGAGGAAAGCCGCTAGGTCCGGCCGGCTTTTAAATCCTTTATGCCTCATCATGCTCTTTTCTCTGCGGAAGGGTATGAAGCCGAACTCACGCTTGTCGAAGGCTTTAGGAGGCTTCAGGCTGGGTGAGGCTTCAGCATAGTATTCGTGGAAGGACTTCTGGAGAAAGGCCATTTCAGCTTCTCCAAGTGTCATGTTTTCCCGGGCCTCCCGGCTTTTGAAAGCTGTTTAACCTTCAGCCTGTAGTAGGCTAGGGGGCTTCTGACACGCTTGCAGAGTTCATCCTCCTTCGGGCAGAGCCCATGGGTTTTCATTCTTCCACAGTTCAGCGGCCTATACTTGGTTTTCCCTCCTACAAGCCCTGCGATGTGTTCCACCTGGTATTTGGTCATCCTCTCGTCGAAGTCTGTAACTGAAACGTAGAGCCTGACGATTTCCTCGATGGGCATTCCAAGGTTTATGAGGAAGGCTGTAAGCGTGAACCTTCCGATGTGAGGTATGTCCCGTCCTCCTGAAAGGTCGAAGTAGAGGCTTGCCATGCAGGGAGGGAAAGCTTCAAACCTAACCCTGCCCAGCTCCTCCCGTGAAAGCACCCTTCTAACTTCCGCATAAAGAGCTTTAAGCTCTCCAACAAGCCCCCTTAAAGGTTCAGGAACCTCAACCTCCGGAGCCTTCTCAATTCTATTTTGGATAAGCCTTTTAACCTCCTCCTCCAAGAGGCGCACCACTTTCTCCTTGGTCAGCTGAACATACCCCCCTGAGAGACGCTGATTTACAAGCTTCCACTCTTCCTCCCTAAACCTTGAAGCATTCCTCAAATAATCTGCAAAGTGAAGCCTAAAAGGCGGGTGAGCTTCACCGTTAAAGCTGAGCTTCCACCCAAAGTTCTCCCT
>QMXU01000049.1 GCA_003662305.1 Candidatus Hecatellales archaeon | reverse complement strand
TTCCACCTTCCCGCCAGGGCTTTCAAGCAGACTTCCCAGCTTTTCGCAGAGAAGGTCATACCATACTTCAAGGAGAAGCGTAAGTAGCTCTTCAAATCGTCATTACCTTCCTTTTT
The DNA here is from genome assembly GCA_003662305.1 of Candidatus Hecatellales archaeon. Classification (GTDB taxonomy): domain Archaea; phylum Thermoproteota; class Bathyarchaeia; order Hecatellales; family Hecatellaceae; genus B25. Next base: position 7,193 of record QMXU01000049.1, on the reverse strand, counting down.
ATGTTTTGACTCAGCCATATTCTATGTGTTTATGTCTTAAAAATGGCATGTATGATTATTATGAATACATAAACACCTAGAATATGGCTGAGTAAAAACTTAAAAAGGAAGGAAATGACTGTTTGAAGAGCTACTTACGCTTCTCCTTGAAGTATGGTATGACCTTCTCTGCGAAAAGCTGGGAAGTCTGCTTTAAAGCCCTGGCGGGAACTTGGAAGTTTATCACGAAGTGGCGGCAGCCAGCCTTGACATAGTCTTCGATTTTATCTATGGCGTCGTCTGGGGTGCCGATTATGTAGGGAGACTTGTCTACCACCTCGTCCGGGAGCTCCTGGGCTTTTTCCACCCAAGCCTTGGCGTGGTCTGGGAAGACAAGTTTAAAGGTCATCTCGAAGTCGTAGGTTGGAGGTGTGAAGCCAAGCTTCTCGATGATTTTCGGCCTTGACAGCAGAAGCATTTTCGCTTGGACAAGCACCGCCTTCCGAGCGGCCTCCCTGTCTTTCCCTATGGCCACGTAGGTGAAGTGGGCTGGCTCGATGCCATCTGGGTCTCTTCCGAACTGTTTAGCCATGTCCCTGATCTTTTTGAGGCCTTCAGCGTACTCGTTGGCAGGCATGTTGGCTGGAAGCCATCCGTCGCCGTATCTTGCAACCATCTTCATGGTTCGAGGCGAACTGGCTGCGATGAAGATTGGAACCGTAGGCCTATACTTGGTTTCAGAGATGGGAACGGAGGGTTTAGGCTGGAGGAAAGCCTTCTTCAGCTTGTAGTATTTACCTTCGAAGTCGAAGAAGTCTTCACTCCAAAGCCTCCGGATTATTTCTAGGGCTTCCTCTGTTCTGGCGATAGGCTTGTCGTAGGGTATGCCGTAGGGGACAAGGTTCATGGCTTCCCCTATTCCTATGCCGAGAATAGCTCTGCCATTCGAAATTATGTCGAGGGTTGTAACCTTCTGGGCTAGGACCACAGGGTGGTAGCGGTAGGTGTCGCTTACACCCGTAGCCAGCTTTATCTTCTTGGTTTGAACGGCTAGGGCTGTCAGCGTGCACCAGGCTTCTAGGGCATCCCACCTTCTAACTCCCGTTGCAACGGTGTGGTCCGGTGTCCAATAAGAGTCGAAGCCGACCTTCTCAGCTGAAAGCACTACGTCCCGTATGGTACTCCAAGGATAGTTCGGCCCTTCAAGCCCGAACATTATTTCCTCATCTGAAGCCAAACCTTTGCACCTCCCTTCTACTCGCCTAAGGGTTTAAACTCGTAAACGATTTTGCCGTTAGGCAGCTTCACCGGGGTAAGCTTAAGCTTCATCCCAAGCTTAACTTGGTCTTCGCTTACATCCTTGCTCAGCCTTGCGAAAAGCTTCAGTCCCTCCGCTGACTCGGCTATGGCCAGCATGTAGGGGGTATCGTCTTCGAAGCCTGTGGGGGCGAAGTGGGCTGTGGTATAGGTTATGAGAGTCCACTCGTTGTTTATCTCCCTCCAGTTCATCCTGTCGACGGAAAGGCAGTTGCTGCAGTCCATCCTAGGCGGGAAATAGATTTTCTTGCACATTCTACACTGGGTCGCCATGATTTTACCTTTCTCCAGGTAGTTTACGAAGTCTTTCACCTTGGTTTCAGATGTGTAGCTAATTTTCCCAAATTTTTCGAAGCCCATCCCTTTCTCACCTGCTGAATATTATTACGTTTCCGTAGAGGCCTACGCCGCCGATGTTGTGGACCAGCCCTATCTCTGCTCCTTTAACCTGCAGCTTTCCAGCGTCTCCTCTAAGCTCGAGAACTATGGTTCGCACCTGGGAGCCTCCGGTGGCGCCTATGGGATGCCCCTTACCAAGCAGGCCTCCGTCAATGTTCACTGGGATGTCGCCGTCGATGTAGGTTTGACATTCCTCTATCAGTTTGCCTCCCTCACCAGGCTTGCAGAAGCCCAGGTTTTCGTAGGCCATGAGCTCGGCTATGGTGAAGCAGTCGTGGACTTCAGCTACGTCTACGTCTTTAGGTTCGATGCCAGCCATCTTGTAGGCTTGCCTTGCAGCTTCCACCGCACAGTTCAGACCTGTGAGGTTCGCCTTGTTGGCCATGGAGAGGCTGTCGCTGGCTGAGCCCAGCCCTCTAATCCAGACGGGTGTGTCCGTTATCTTCCTTGCCTTTTCAGCGCTGGCCAAGATTATGCAGGAAGCTCCGTCCGCGTTGGAGCAGCAGTCGTAGAATTTTAGGGGGGCTGCGATAACCCTAGAGTTCAAGATTTCCTCGAGTGAAACCTCCCTCTGGAATATGGCTTTATGGTTCAGAACGGAATATTTTCCGCTTTTAACTTTTATCTTTGCCAGCTGCTCTTCGGTTGTTCCATATTTTTGCATGTGAGCTCTGGCGAAGAGGGCATACCCAGCTGGCATTGAAAGGCCGAAGGGGGACTCCCACATGATGTCGGCTCCCCGGCCCATACGCTCCTGAACTTCGGTTGATGAAAGCTCTGACATCTTCTGGAAGCCTATAACGGCGACTAGGTCATGTAAACCTGACTTTATCAGTCCGTAGGCTATTCTTACGCCTGTGGTGCTGGAGGCACATATAGCTTCGGCGTAGAAGGTTGGCTTCGGGTTTAGGCCTAGATATTCGGCGATGGCTCCGGCTGGAGACCTTTGCTTGTCGTATTCTGGGGCGGAGCATATTATAGAGCCGTCCATGTCCTGTGGCTGAAGGTTTTCAGCGTCTTCAAGGGCTTCCCTGAAGGCTTCGAAGCATAGTTCTTTGATAGATACACCGCAGGCTCTTGTGAAGGCTGTCTGTCCGACTCCTACCACTGCGACTTCACTCATGCCGTATCTCACCTTACCCTTCTCCAATTACGATTAATTTTGTTCCTTATATTTTCTACGGAACTGATTTAAATTTTTTCCAAAATCCTAACAGGATGATAGGCAATAGAGGGAAAATTAAGGTTTTACTTTACCTTTTTAAAATAAAAATGGGGAGAACAGCTACTTCTTGAAGCTGGGTTTCCTCCTCTGCATGAAGGCAGATATGCCTTCTCTAGCAGCCTCCAGGCAGGCAACCTCTCCGAAGGCTTTATAGCTTATCTCCAACGCCTCAGCAAGGGTTTGGGCTGCAGCAGCCTCCCTTATAGCTTTACAGACAACAAGGTCGACCTCTCTGCTTAGAGGCAAACTTTCAGCCATAGGTGTTTCGACGGGTGTAAGCTCAGCTATTTCCACAGGGCCCTCCGGTATCCTCTCAACTTTGCCTTCAAGCTCCTCCACAGCTGAGACGGCTAGCTTGATAAGCTCGGAGTAGTCTTCAGCGATTTTGCTGACCATTCCAAGCTTGTAGGCTTCCTGGACGGTAAGCCTCCTGGCGAACCTCACCATTTTATGGAAGACCTCTGAAACCTCCTTTCTGCTCCTGGCCCACCTCCGGTAGGGCACAACCATTCCTCCTACCCCCGGCAGGATTCCAAGGGTGACCTCTGGAAACTGGAACCAGGCGTTTTTGGTGGCAAGTATTCTATGGCAGCGTACAGCCAGTTCAAGCCCTCCCCCAAGCGTTATGCCGTTAACCGCTGCAACCACAGGCTTGCTCATCCCGTCAATATAAGTGAAAAGCTTGGAGAACTCTCTAGCATAGTTTGCAGCGGCCTCAGCGTTCCCAAACACTTCAGGGAACCTTCCAATGTCAGCCCCAGCACAGAAAACCGAGGGGCCGTAGCCAGCGATAATGAAGCCTTTAACTTCAGCGTCTCCTTCAAACTTCTTCAAAACGTCTAGGATTTCATTGTTGACTTCGTCGTTAAGGGCGTTAAGCACGTGAGGCCTTCGAATGGTGATAAGCTTAACCCCGTCTAGGTTGTCCACAAGAATGTTCCTGTAGAAGTTCTGGTAATACTGGAAGTCATGTTGAGGCTGAGGCATTCCAGGCCTCTCACACCCGTATTTCTCCATGATACGCCTGAATTCAGCTTCGCCGAGGTCGCGCATGAAGTCGAAGGGGCCCTTCCTGAAGGCGAGGGCAACCTGGCATCCCATGTTCACGTCGTCTATTAGGGCGATACCCCTATCCACAGCCTCACAGCTCTGAGAGAAGAAGACGCCTAGAAGCCTGTCCTTAACGGTGCCAGCCACTTCAGGTGGAACCTCAAACCTGCTTCCAGGCCTGAAAGTCCTCCAGCTCTCAACGGAATGGAAGATTTTCGCGGGGCGGTAGTGTTCTCCCTCCTCCATCTGAAGCGTGTTAGCCTTCACTATGATGGGGTTGCCCTTGGCCAGGTTTAAAACGTAGAAGGGCCCTGCAACGACGAATTCTTCAGCTGCCTTATCTATTTCGGGGGCGGTAGCAACCTTTTCCTCCAGCAGCAGCGCTGCATCGTTACACCAGTTGTCGAAAACCCTGCTCAGCACATAGCCTATAGCGTCGTTTACGAGGATGGGAGCCTTCCCAAGATAGCAGAAAAGCCAGTAAAGATAGTCAACTATTTCCCTTTCAACCTTCTCCCATACGGTTATTTCCAGGCCCGGATTCCTCCAGGCTGGAGCGAAGAAGTGGACGTTGGTGGCTCTGCGGGGGTTTCTGATGTCAGCGAAGATTCTTGCTGCTGGGATGGCGCTGGTGTTAGAGCCTAGGATAGCATCGTCGTCCACCAGCTCTTCAACCTGCCTGAAAACCTTTTTTTTAACTTCAAGGTTTTCCGTTACTGCTTCGATAACCAGCTCTGCACCCCTGATTTCAGAGTAGTCCGTCGTGTAGGATACCTTTGAACGTACCTTTTCAGCTTTCTCAGGAGTCATTTTCCTGAGGGATAAAGCCTTTTGCACGTAGGCTTCCAGCCTTCTGCTTGCACCCTTCAGGGCTTCTTCTATGATATCCACGAAGACCAGCTCAGCCTCCGGCAGGGCGCTCTTGAAGAAGTATCCTATGTCCGGGCCTATCCCCCCTGCTCCTACAACAGCGATTTTCGACGGCAACGGCCTTTCAGGCTTAATTATCAACGGGTTACGATATCCGGGGTAAAGCTCAGACAAGCTGAAGCCACCTCAACATACATTTCGCAGCCGAGCTTACTTATAATTTTGGCAGAAACAGGGCGAAACTTCAAAAAAGCCGTTTAAAGGTGGAGGTGGTGGGCCGGGCCGGATTTGAACCGGCGACCCCACGGTTTCTGCAGCTGTCTATCAGCCGTGTGCTCTAACCAGGCTGAGCCACCGGCCCTCCGTATTTTAAAATGAGGGAGCGGGAGGGGATAAAAGTTTTCTGTTGAAGGTTATACCACGTTGTCCTCGTACCGGGAGCGTTTAACCTCAGCTCTTCTGGCTTCGGCGAGGGTTTCCGCTTTTTCAACTTTAGCTTTTAAATGTTCTTCCAGGTATTCCTTGTAGTTGAAGATTTTCACGGGGACGGCGAACTGGATTTTAGGCTGGGACACTAGTAGGGCTTCTCCTACGTCCAGCATTTTAAGCTCCACATCGGAGTATTCAAGGTATGGAGTGTTCTCGGAGAGGTAAACCCTGTCCTCTCTAAGCGTAGTTTTCAAGATCAGCTTGGTCCAAAGCTCGGCGAAGACATCCCGGTTGATGAGGGAGGGGCGTGGTGTAACCGCGTTCAGGCCTACCCTGTACTTTCGATGGGTTAGGGCTATGTCTGAGAAGATCCCCCCCCGCTCCTCGAGGAACTTGTGGGCTTCCTCCAGCGTTATCAGCAGGTAGGGAAGCCGGAGCCAGGCCTCATAGTCGCTACGCCACATTTCACGATAGTGGCCTACAGCCTTGCTTACAATCCACGTGACAACCTGCCTCTGGGTTTCCTCGCTGAGCCCTGAAATGTCGACCAGAACTGTTTTCCCCCCGGCGATGAACTCCACTATTTTCTCAGCCACATCCATGCTGAGCCCTGCCTGGAAAACTGCGTCGTCGAGGTTTGAAAGCTTTCTCAGAAGGGCTTCTATAACAGGCTTTGAACCTTGAACCTCCCCTCTAACTCCTTCCACATCTTCCTCCTGGTAGAGGACTACAGCTCTTTCAACCCAGTTCTCCCCGAAGCTTTTCATGAGTTTAATAGCGTAGTGAACCTGGGGCTGGGAAACGTCTGAGAGCAGCCATTGGAGCTGCTGGGGGTTCAAGCCTTTAAGCCCTATCCTAAGCGGGGTGAAGTTTACCTTTCCACTGGGGTCAGCCACGCCAACGTATTCGAGGTGGGTGGAGGCTAGGGGATGGTCTATAAGCCCTTTACCAATATTTTTACCTGTGAGAAGCTCTCCTGCGAAGTCGAAGATTAAGCCTACTGCTTCGCCTAGGGTTGCCATGAGCTCCGAGTTTAAAACCAGCTCGGCGTTGGTTTTGCCTGAGCCTATCTGGCCTACCATGGCTGCCATTCTGGGTATGAACTCCACGTTTAAGCCTACGACCACCTCTCTTATGGGGCCTCTTCCACCCTCACGGAGATAGCCCAGCTTTAGGTCTCCAGCAAGGTTTAAGCTGTCGTAGTCTTCGCCTATGAGAGCTTCAGCCTTCCAGCCGTAGTCAGGGTTAAGGGTTGGCGTTCTAAGCCTTCCAGCCTCATCCCGCTCCAAGAAAAGAACCGCGTCCACATGCCTGTACTGCGAGTAGGGGCCAACCGTCCGCATAGAGCCCTTTAAGTCTTTAAGCTCTTCAACCTCGTCTAGGGTGGAGCAGCTTCCGGCATTGGTAACCCTGGCATAAAAGAATCTTCCCCCACCTTCAGGCGAGGACAGCTTAACTATTTGGCCGAAGCTCACCTCCGCCTCGGCTGTAACCACCAGGTTAACCTTGTCGCCGCTGGAGCTTCTAACCCTTCCAAGCTCCAGTTTTCCAAGCATAGTTTCAGAAGTCAACTATTTCCTCCCTCAACTCGTAGTCGTGGGTTAAGCCGAGGAGAACCTTCCTGAAGCTGGCTGCCTCGGCTTCCCTTAAAAGCTCGTCCAGCAGTCCTGCCTCCTCCAGCCCGCGGTAAACCTCCTCCTCATACTCGAGGAGCTTTGACTCTGGAATGGACGTCCACCGGTGGGCTAAATATAGCGGTGCAGGGTAGCCGTCGCAGCGGGCATCCCTCGCCAGGTACGCCAGTTCCGAAGCCACTTGAACAGCAGACTCCCTGGACCTCTCAACCAAGTAGTCAACTAGGTCGCAGCGGAAAACCCTTCTGCTGGAGGGGGAAAGCTTCACCGCGGAAACCTCAGCGTAAAGC
>QMXU01000048.1 GCA_003662305.1 Candidatus Hecatellales archaeon | reverse complement strand
TTTAGGGTCCACGGTGAAGCTGGAGTCTTGAAGCCTGTTCACTATTTCAACTATGCCCATGCTTACTGCAGGATACTTTTTCTCGATGAAAATTTTAAGGGTGTGAGCGGTTGCAACTATGGGGATATCCTTTTTCTTCGAAATCTCTATGGCGTAGTCTGCCAGAGACTTCCCATCCAGTTCAACTTCTAAAACGTATTTTCCAACTATGAGCAGGGGGTTTTTAGCCCGCTTGGTTAGGGAGGCGTAGACCGTCGAGGCTTTAGCCGGTGAAAGAGCCATCTGGGGGCCTGGAATATTGCCGGTTTCATACGGAGAAGTTCTTGAAGGTAAAATTGTGGACATTACGATTTTCCCTCCTCTAAACTTTTTTAACTCTTATCAGCCTTTCAAGCAGGGTTGGGTCTATGGAAGGCATTGGATGAGGCTGCCAGCCTTTAGCTTTCAGGAACTCCATGATTTCGTCTTTAAACGTTATCGGGATATCCGCTTCGGTTCTCACCAGCGACGGTAAATCTTCTGGAAGCTTACCGTAGAATTTCCTGTAGAGGTCAACGTAGTTTGTAAGCTTAATCATCCTCCCCTTTGTGGTGTCGCTCGGCCTGATGCAGAGCTTAGCCGTCCAGGTCATACACTCCTCAACAGTTTCAGCCACGTAGACTAGGTGCTCCGGCGCCGGGCCTACGAACACCCTTTCAGCGGTTCTCGCATCGTAGACCTTGAAGCTTTCCTCGTCTTCAACCCTTCCAAGGTAGAGCCTCCTGTATTTCAGCCCTTGAGGCCCTACGATTACTGGAACGCCGATCCTGTTGAAGCCGGTGGCTATGCTTGCGGCTTTCTGGCTCATGGCACCCCATGCAACCCCGCACGCTCCAACTCTGTTAAGAATGTAGTCTGCTATCTCCTCGTAGTTTCCACGCAGCTTCCGCCTGGCGTAAATATAGGCGATTTTTATACAGGCATCGCTGATATGCGGGTTGGAAACGCAGGAGCCTTCGTTTGAAAGCTCCCCACGCAGGAAGCCTCCTCCGAAAACCTCGTAGGGAGACCTTCCCTCCTCATCCTTGTAGAAGGAAATTGCCATAGCGGAACATCCGGTGGACGTTACAATGAAGCCTCTGCGGGCGAACTCGTAAGCCATTCTTCCAACATCCGTCATGGGAGTAGGCCAGTTTGCACAGCCCACGTAGGCTACAACACCCGGTATTTCGCCGAGAACTATAGGGGCGCCAACTTCACGGATTTCAGTGTCAAGGATTGGCCCACGCCCAGTTCTCACCTTGTACTTCTCCGTTCTGAACTTCCGTTCGCTTGCCGCAACTATGAGGCTGTGAACTTCAATCTGCTGCGGGCATGCCTCCTCACATCTTCCGCAGCCTATGCACCGGTCGTATAACTGTGCTAGCAAGTCTATGTTCCCGTTTTTAGCAGCATTAACAGCTTCGTCTGTGGGCAGGTCCCACGGACAGTTTCTACGGCATTTACTGCAGAAGGTGCACTTTGAAGCAGCATCCTTAATCTGCTTTATGCTTGGGATAACCTTATACTTTTTACGTAGAGGTTGCATTCTTAAGGCTGTGAGGGTTGCAACCGCCCCCACCTTTTCAGGGTCAAAGATCGCGACGCCCTTAACCTCCCTGTTAACAAGCTTGTTGACTATGGCTTCCACAGGCATCTCAGTTAGGTCAGGAAGCCCGTAGCAGGCTCTCTCGTTAGCCGCGATAACCGGAGTGCTAACCCTCCAGGCTTCCTCCACCGCGTCCGTTCTAATACACTGCTCGTCGAGAACTATGACATCTGCAATTCCGCTTCGAATGTATCTGAGCTCGTAGGACATCGGGCCTATGATTTTGGCTTGGTCCGTGTATCTTGTTATGTCGTGGGCTGTGCAGCATAAGCCTGCAACCTCCATGGTTTGCCCGGGGTCTCCCAGCCCGTTTTTACGCATGTAGTCTATTATTTCTATGCTTGGAGCCACGTTGTGGCCGATGGCTAACGTTAAAGGCTTGGTTACGTCTACTACGCCTGTGCCTATCTCGGTTAAGGGAGCATTAGGGTCACCCTTCGGGAAGCCGTAGGTGACTATCTGCTCTACGTCTGCAACCTCCATGGCCACATGGTCTATCATGCTCACATGCAGAGCTTTAGATTCAAAGTCAACGTAGTCTCCCTCCTGCCCTGTGTGGCATGCAGCCAAGCACTGTGCTATTTGCTCCTCACAGTAGTCCAGAATATAGGTTAGGTCTCCGATTGTTTTAGGCCTCATCCCGCATACGAGCCTTGTATGCGGCATTTCACATTCTACTTCAGGCCCCAGGTTTATCGGGTAGTCTTCCCCATACTTCAGAAGCAAACGTTCAAGCAGGTGGCGTGCGTGGGCTGCATGGGTTGAAGCTCCTATACAGCATGCGAGCAGAACTATTCTCGCCTGCTGGGTTTTAATGTCTATTCCGCAGGCTCCACGCTTTCCACCTGAAAGGTCGCATTTACCGTAAGTGCACAGGCAGCATAAATCACAGAAGGGCGCGTAGAAAGGCTTGTAACGGCTTAAAAGCAGCCGATCCCATGCTCTGAGGTCTTTTATACCTGGGAAGGGTGTTGGACCCTGAGGCTCCCATTCCTCCTCTAAGGCTAACCTCCCAATTTCAACTTCAAGATCCCTTGCGTTCACCACACCCGTTTTGAGCTCTTTAAGAAAAAACCTAGCTGGCCCCTTTTTTACCTCCAAAGGATGACCCCTCCAAACTTTTCCTAAAAGGCTTTAGGTTAAATGAAATTTCAAGATTATTAATCTTTTACGGTAACTTGGAAAAGCTGGAAACGTGGGATGTTGGGAAGCGGACGGCCCTTTTTTCCTGTTTTGCTGGGGACTTCTGCTTTACCATTTGCAAGTTTTAATTCGATATTTTCAGGTATAACCTTTCCATTAGAAAAAAGTAGGTAACCAAACATTTAATAATGAATAGCTTATCTTAATCTTTCTGTTTAAGAGATGGTGGACATGCAGAAGGAGCGCTGGAAGCCCGTGGAAGCCGTAAACCCTTACACGTCAGATAAGCTCTTAACCCGAACAATCAGAATAGACGACACCACACTTAGGGACGGACATCAAACACCCGGGGTAACCTTCACCGTTGAAGACAAAATTGAAATCGCGAAGATGCTGGATGAAATTGGAGTTCACCAGATTGAGGCAGGAATACCTGTCAGCTCTCCGGAAGATGAAGAAGCCGTTAGAGGCATCGCAAACGAGATTTCAAGGGCCAGCGTTATGGGCTGGAGCAGAGCTAACCCTAGGGATGTGGAAGCCGTAGCCAGAACGGGAGCAGACGCAATAGCCATCTCCATGGCTACAAGCCCCGTCCACCTGAAGTATAAACTTGGAATCAGCTGGCAGGAGGCCTTAAGCAGGGTTAAAGAGGCTGTGAGGAAGGCTAAAAGCCTTGGACTATACGTTTCAGTTTCAGCCGAGGACAGCTCGAGAACGCCCTACCGGTTTCTACGCCAGTACGCCGAGGTGATTAGGGAGGCTGGAGCTGACAGGCTTAGGCTGGCTGACACCATAGGCATTCTGATCCCCGACGTAACTAGGCGGCTTGTAAGGAGAATCATTAAAGATGTTGGAATAGATGTGGAAATCCACGCCCACAACGACTTAGGCCTGGCCGTGGCTAACACGCTGGCAGCCTTGGATGGAGGAGCAAGCTGGGCCAGCGTAACCGTTAACGGGCTTGGAGAGCGGGCTGGAAACGCAGCTCTCGAAGTTGTAGTGGCAACCTTAAAGGTGATCTACGGCAAGAATGTAGGGGTTAAACTTGAAAGGCTCTACGAGCTTTCAAAGCTTGTAGAGAGGATTTCAGGTGTCCCCATAGGGCATTTCACCCCCATCGTCGGCGAAAACGTTTTCAGGCATTCCAGCGGGATCCATGTCCACGGGCTTTTAAAGCATCCCTACACCTACCAGGCGATAGCCCCTGAAGAGGTAGGCCGCAAAATGGAGTTCGTCTTCGACAAGTACAGCGGCAAGGCGCTCATAGGCTACAAGCTTAACATGATCGGAATAGAGCTTCCAGACAACGCCGTAGAAGAGCTGAGGCTTCAACTGGTTCAGAAAGCCTACAGGCTTAAGAGAGCCTTAACCGAGGAAGAGCTGAAAAGCGAAATCGAAAGGTTCGTAGCGTCCAGGGGCATCGCAGCCAGCGGAAACCTCTGAAATGGAAGAAACCTAATCCCTCCTTCTGAATCTCGCTATGAAGTATCCGAAGCCGTGAAGGTGCGGGTGAAAACGCTGGAAGAACTCAGCTCCATCAAACAGGCGTAGACCTGGCGTGCCCAAGCTCACCGGGGGCGCCTCCGGTTTAAGCCCGCATTCCAAGGCGAATTTGGCGGTTTCCTCGCATTCTTCCAGCGTTATGGTGCACACGCTGTAGACTACTACTCCTCCAGGCTTAACGATTTTAGCTGCAGCCTTGAGGAACTGCCTCTGGTATTGGGCTAGAGCACGTATTTCCTCCGCGGTTTTTCCGCTGTAAAGCTTTGGAGTTACACCCAGCGCGCTACATGGAGGGTCGACTAGAACCCTGTCAGCCTTAACTTCTGGGAAGTCCTTGTCCACGTATCTTGAGTCTGCTTCCACAAGCTTAACGTTTCCACAGCCAAGCCTTGCCAGCGTCTGCCTGGTGGCCTCGATTTTCCTGGAGCTCCTGTCGAAACCGTATATTTCAGCTTTGCCCTTTGTGAGCTGGCAGATATGGGAGAGTTTTCCTCCTGGAGCGCAGTTTAAGTCCACTATGGTTTCGCCTGGCTGAGGGTTTAAAATTCTAACAGTGGCCATGGAGGGGAGAGACTGAGGGTAGAGAAGCCCCTCATGGTATTCTACGCTTTCCCTTAGGCTTGGAGCCTTATAAAGCGGGTTGGTGACCTTTACAGCCAGCCCAACGCGGAAAGTTAGGATTTCGCTTTCACTCATTTCAGCTGTTCCAGCCCCAACCAGGTGGCCCCTCGGGCTTAAAATGGAGACCGTGCTCCCCCTCCGGAGACCGTGGCAGCGGGAAACCCCTGGAGCGTAAACGTGGGCGCCCACCATGACGGATTCAGCGGTAAACTTGTCCACTACCACCTTCAGCGGATGGTCTGGAACAGGGTTCGGGCCTTCAACAGGGATAGCTAAGGCCTCTTCAATAACAGGATGCTGGGAAACCTTTAGGCCGGAGGCTTTAAGCCTGGCGGCAAGCTCGCCTGGCGAAATCTTTAGGGTGTTGGCTCTCACATGGTAGCTGGCGGGAGGCTTGACCATCGCCCTTAAAACTTCGTTTAGGGTTTCCCCGTAAACCTTTCTAAGCAGTTCCGAAACGTCTGAGGGCAGTTCAGCCTTTTCTAGGGAGGCTGTCAAGCCTTTAACCACATGTTATCTCGGCTTAAGCTTTGATATTTCCCTTCTAAGCTTACCCTCAGCTTTCTGTAGGGCTTTAATTCTGCTTTCGAGTTTAAGCCTGGCTTCTCTGAGCATGGCCTTCCTGTCTTTAAGCATTCTTCGGGTTTCCTTCGGGTTTGGAGAGCCCAGCGTCAGCCTTTCAGCTGGAATCCTTTGAGGGCTGGTGAAACGCTCGTAGATTCTCCTTGGAAGGCTGACTTTTACCCCTAGAATCCTCGTGGAGGCTTCTTCTAGGAGGTCTTGAGCCTCGTTCAGCCTTACGCCTTTTTTCACGGCGAGTCGTATGGTTTCCCCTACGAGGCGGTGGGCTTCTCTAAGCGAGAGTCCAGCATGCTTCACAAGGGCTTCAGCTAGGTCTACGGCTGGAGCGTAGCTTTGAAATGCCACCTCAACCATCCGGTTCCTGTTAAACTTCAGGCCTTCCACAACCCTGTCCATAACTCTTACAGTGGACAGAGTTAAACCTAGGATTTCCCAGAGGACAGGCTTGGTTTCCTGAAGGTCTCGGCTGTACCCGGTTGGCACTCCTTTAAGGCTTAACAGGAGAGCTGAGAGGAGTCCGCAGACTCTTCCAGCCTTGGCTCTGGCAAGCTCTAGGAGGCACGGGTTCCTCTTTTGAGGCATAATGCTGGAGGGGGAAGCCAGCTCGTCTGGAAACTCCACGTAGCCGAACTCGCTTGAACTCCAAAGCACCAAGTCTTCAGCCATCCTGCTCAGGTGAACCATGAGGATGGCGCAGGAGGCTGCAGCCTCAAGCATGAAGTCCCGGCTGCTCACAGCGTCCAGCGAGTTTTCAGCCAGCCCTTCGAAGCCTAGAAGCTCGGCGGTTCTAGGCCTGTTGAGGGGGAGGGTTGAGCCTGCCAAGGCTGAGGCTCCTAGGGGACACCTGTTCACCCTCCCATAGCAGGCTTCGATTCTTTCCAAGTCCCTGAGCAGGTGGTCTAGGTAAGCGAGCAGGTAATGCGACAGGAAGCCTACCTGGGCGTGTTGGGTGTGGGTATACAAGACCATTAAGGTTTCCTTTTCCTGGTCAGCCCTGCCTGCAAGGCTGTAAGCAAGACTCAAAAGGGACCTCCAAATTTCTAGGAGGCTTCTCCTAAGCCTGAGCCTTATGTCTAGGGCAACCTGGTCGTTTCTCGACCTTCCCGTATGGGTTTTACCTCCAACCTCAACTCCTATCCTGCTCAGGATGTAGGCTTCTACAAGCTCGTGGACGTCCTCGAATTTTTCCGGTTCCAGTTTAACCCTGCCTTCACGCCATTCGGCTTTCAGGCTTTCGAGGGCTTCAAGGATTTTGCCAGCGTCCTTTCTGCTTATTATTCCCTGCTCGAATAGCATTACGACGTGGGCTTCCGTTCCGAGGACGTCTTCCTCGAAGATTTCAGCGTCCTCCTTCAGGGATGAAAGGTATAGGGCTGCCTCCTTCTCAAGGGGCTTCCTAAGCCTTGAACGGTATATTCCACCTCTTTCAGCCTTCAACCCTTTCCAGCCTCAGCCAGAAATAAGGCTTCTAAAGCTCTTTAAATTCTCCCTTCGACGGCAGCGGTTCAGCGTTTATTCCAAGCTTACGCCTGATAGCGGAGGCTAAAGCCTCTGAGAAGCCGTAGCACGTGTACACTTTCTTAGGTCTGGAAGCCTTCACGTAGCTTAAAAGCTGGGGGAAGTCGGCGTGGCTGCTTAGGGGGAAAGCCTCCAACCCCATCCAACGGTAGCGGACAGCCCAGCCTGTGGCTATAGCATGGGAAACCCTTCCAGCCTCGAAACTCCCGAGGAAGCCCTTAGGATACACGAGCACAGTTCTTCCAGGCTCAGGCTTGCCTTCCAAGGTTTCAGCTTCAAGCCTAACCCTGAACCTTCGGTGAGCCCTGTTAACCCTTGCAATTTTAGGGTGAACGTACACTTGGAGGCTTGTGTACTGGTTTAGAAGGTAGACTATCTCCTGGGCTTTCCCAACGGGGTAAACGTGGAATACCGGTATTCTGCCCTTCCCAGCCTCCTCTACAGTCCACTTCACGATTCTGCTGTAAACAGCGTTCCGGGAGGGAAACCTGTAGCCTGGGCTTCCGTAGGTTGCCTCCAAAATCAGGATGTCGCAGTCTACGGGTTCAGCAGCCTCGGTGAGCAGGCTG
>QMXU01000047.1 GCA_003662305.1 Candidatus Hecatellales archaeon | reverse complement strand
CGCATAGAAGACTGCAACCATGTTATCTGCTCGTTAAACCACTGCTTCGACCTCCAAAAAAGCAAAACACAACGCTACGGCATAATCCTCACAGGAGAATCAAGCTACTGCCAGATTACAGGGAACAACCTGCAGGAGAACGACGTTAAAGGAGTGCACTACAACGCCACCGGCGAAGGCAACATTATAAAGGATACCATAGAGTAAACCCTGCCCCCCACGAGTTTAAAACACCGCAAATACCCTTCATAAAACACATTAAAACGAATATAATAATAGTAAAAATTAGTTTTTGGGTTAGAATGTTAGGTGTATTTCACTCGTTCAGCTTCACGCTGCCCGTTCCTTCTATGATGACGTTTTTAACTCCTGCGTTTTTAAGTAGCCAACGGCATACAGGGCATAGCCGTGGCGGATAATTTAAACCGGCTACGTAGACAACGCAGCCCTGGATGCCTACGCCGTGCCGTGCAGCCATGGCTACGATGTTTTCTTCAGCGTGAACGGCTGGGCATGGCTCCCCGCTTTCAATGAATCTGACTCCCGAAGGCAGTCCTTCCCGCCTGCATTTTTCGCAGTGTGGTTCGCCAACGGCAGGCCCGTTGTAGCCTGTTGCCAGTATACGCTTGCTTTCAGGGTTCACGGCTATGGCTCCAACCTTGTTTTTGAGGCAGGGTGAACGTCGGGCAACAGCCCTGGCGATGCCGAAAAAGTATTCATTCCATTCCGGGCGTTTAGCCAACCTTTTTCACCGCTTTCCCACGCTGCTTCACATGTTAAAAACAGTTTCAGCTTTTAACACTTAAACTTTGGGTTGGCGGGCGTTAGATTCTGGTTTTTTCATACATTTTCTCTAGGGTCCATCTTGCCGCGTTTCTCAGAGTTGCCGCCCGGCGTTCCTCCCGGTAGTTTCTTATTATTATCTCTCTGATGGTGTCGCCGTCTTGGACTATGCGGTAGGTTAGAATCTGGTCTGGTAGAAGCTGGCCGGCTGACGCTGTCTCCCTGTCTTTAGCTGCCATCCCGCTTAAAACCTTGGCTACCAAGAACTGCTGGAAGGGTGGGGTGTTCACGTTAAAGGTTAAGCTTTCCGAGGGGACAACTCTGATTTCATCCTCGGTTACATACATGGTTGCCAGCAGCGTTCCGTCAGAAGCCTTCAAAGGTATGGTTTGCCTTGGAGGCTGAGGGGCTGCAAGGGCTGCTGGGGCCTCAGCAGGCTTAGCCTCCTCCCTCGGCTTGACCAGGGCGGCTGGTTTAAAGCTTTTACGTGCTAGCTCTCCGTCTATTATGCTTAAAAGCTTCTGAAGGCTTTCGGCTTCAGCCTTAAGCTTTTCCAGGCGTTTCTCAAGCTTCTTTCTAAGCCTTAGAAGGTCTTCAACTTCCCTTTTTTCAGCCGTCAAGGCTTACGTCAAACTCCTTAAGCGTCCTTTTCAGCTCGGCTAGAAGCCAACCTTTAATCTCTTCCAGCTTCTCCCTGGTTGAGGCTTCAAATCTCAGCACTAGAGCCGGCTCGGTGTTGGAGGCTCTGACAAGCCCCCATCCATCCCCGGTTTCAACTCTAACCCCGTCGATGGTGACAAGCTTTAGGCCTTGAGCTTCAAGCTTTCCCTTTAAGGCTTCAACCACCTTAAACTTAACCTCATCCGGGCATTTGACTCTGATTTCAGGAGATGAAACATGCTTCGGCAGGCTGTCCACGATTTCCGAGAATTTTCCCTCCGCCTTAGAGATGATTTCAACCATTCTCACAGCCGCGTAAACAGCGTCGTCGTAGCCGTAGTATTCCCTGCCAAAGTAGAAGTGGCCGCTGAGTTCTCCTGCCAGGGGGGCTTTCTCCTCTAGTAGAGCCTCATGAATGTAGGAGTGGCCAACTCTAACCATAAGCGGTTTCCCCCCTAACGCTTCAACCTCCCCTACAACCGCCCTCGAAGAGAGCACGTTAAAGATTATTTTAGAGCTTGGATAGCGGTTTAACACCTCTCGAACGTACAGGATGAAGGCCTGGTCGTTTTGCACTATCCGCCCTCTGTCGTCGACGAATCCAACCCTGTCGCCGTCGCCGTCGAAGGCAACTCCGAGGTCTGCCCCCCAGTCCACCACAGCCTTCTTAAGGTCTTCAAGGGTTTCCTCTAGGAGCGGGTTTGGTATGTGGTTTGGGAATCTGCCGTCCGGCTCAGCGTAGAGCACCTTAACCTGGCAGCCAAGCTTCTCAAGAATCTTCCCAGCGAAACTGCAGGAGCCGTTTCCAACGTCTAAAACAACCTTCAGAGGCTTCTCAAGTTTTCTTCCCTTCAGCACGGTTTCCTCGTAGTCTGGGAGGACGTTAAACTCTCTTACCCCGGCTGTCTGCTCCCATCCTTGAAGCCTGAACCTGCCTTCAGCAACTCTTTGTTTAACCTCGCCTACCCCTGTCTCGTAGGAGTAGGACACTCCTCCCCTGCACAGTTTGAAGCCGTTATACTGGGGAGGATTATGGGAGGCCGTAACCATAACTCCCCCTTTAACCCCATAGTGGATGGAGGCGAAATACACGATAGGGGTTGCGGTAAGCCCTAGGTCTGCCACGGGGCAGCCCACAGCCGTAAGCCCGGCGGTTAAGGCAGCTTGGAGAACAGGTCCCGTAAGCCTAACGTCTCTTCCAACCACAACCTCTAAGCCTGGTTCTAGAAGGCTTCCGAAGGCCATTCCAATTTTCAAGGCCACCTCAGGCGTCAGGTCTTCCCCGTAAACGCCTCTGATGTCGTAGGCTCTGAAGATTTTCTTCAATTATGTTTCCCCTCCAAATAGGCTAAAGAATCCTTAAGATTTAAGGGCTTAACCGGGAGAGCCTGCCTGCCTTCTGATATAGTCTAGAACCTCCCTGTATTTTTCCTCTTCCAGCATGTTTTCCGCTTGGAGGGCTTCCAGGATTTCCGTTACCTTGGTGTAGGGGTGGAGGTTTACTTCCTGCCTTGAAAGGTTTTCCAAGCCTCCTTCCTCCCTGTCTATCAGGACTATGCCCCCCAAGATTTTTCCTCCCGCCTCACGGAGGGCTTCCGCAGCCTCCAAAAGCGATTTCCCCGTGGTGATAAGGTCGTCCACCAGGACCACTCTGCTTCCCGGTTTAACCTTTCCCTCCACAGTCCTCTTAAGCCCCCAGCCCTTAGCTTCCTTCCTCACGTAGGCCATGGGCTTCCTAAGCTTGTAGGCTAAAGCCGACGCGAAAACCATTCCGGCTGTTGGAACTCCCACCAGCAGGTCGAAATTCTCCAAGCCTATTCTCCCAGCCAGTTCACCGTAGATTTCGATGCACATGTGGAAGGCTTCAGGGCTGCTGGGCAGAACTCTGAGGTCTAGGTAGTAGGGGCTAAGCCTCCCGCTGGTAAGCCTGAAACTGCCGAACTTTATGGCTTCAGCCCTTACAAGGGCTAAGGCGAAATCTTTCACAGAAAGCTCAGCCATCTCCATCTCAGCCCAAGAAAAAATAAGGCTGGGCAGGGTTAAAATAGGTTTACTCAGCTGGGAGAAGGTCTTCAAGGATTCCCATTATGCCGTCGCGGATGAAGCTTACGGCTATGGCTCCGATTATCAGCCCCATTATCCTAGAGATTACAGCGGCTCCCTGGTAGCCTAGGAGCCCCCTAAGCTTCGAGCCCAGCCCAAGCAGAATCCAGGCTATAAGCACGTTTAAAATTATGATGGTTAGGGTTGTCACAGGGCCGAAGGGAGGGTTAACGGTGAGCATGACCACGCTTATGCTTCCAGGCCCTGCCAGTAGCGGGGTGGCCATGGGGAAAACGGCGATTTCCTCAGGTTTCCCCTCCCTAGCATACCGTTTCTCCCTTCCGAGCACGTACTCAACGGCGAAGATGAGCAGGATGATTCCGCTGACGATTTTGAAGTCGTTAAGGGTTATGCGTAGGAGGCTTAGCAGGTAGAATCCTCCGTAGGCGAATATCACCAGGATGATGAAGGCTAGTATGGAAGACCTGGCTGCAACCTTACGCCTCTCCTTTTCAGGGAAGTCCGCTGTAAGCGAGAAGAAGATGGGAAGGTTTCCAACAGGGTCGAAAATGGCGAAAAGCATTATGAAGGCTTGGAGGAAGGTTGTCCAGTCTCCGGCCAGCATCGCATCGTAAGCCAAAGGCTTCCCTCCCTGGAAGGGAAAAGGTAAACTACTAAGAGAGGTTAAACCATAATAATTTATCTTCGGCTTCCGTTAAGGTTAAGGCTTGGAGGCCCTGAAAGTTGAGCAAGCCTGACAAATACCAGAAAATCGTGGAGTTAGCCAAGCGGAGAGGCTTCTTCTGGCCCTCCTACGAAATCTACGGGAGCGAAGCTGGCTTCCTCGACTACGGGCCGCTGGGCGCCCTCATGAAGAGGAAGCTTGAGCAGAAATGGGTTGACTGGTTCGTCCGTAGAGAAGGCTTAATGCTCATAGACACGGCTGTGGTGGCCCCGGAAATCGTTTTCCAAGCTTCAGGACATACAACCCACTTCACAGACCCGGTGGCCTCCTGTAAAAGCTGCGGGAGAAAGTGGAGGGCTGACCACCTCTTGGAAGAGCAGGCTGGAGTTTCAGGGGAGGGCCTAAGCCTCCGAGAGCTTGAAAGCCTCCTCGCAAAGCATGAAGTCCGCTGTCCTGAATGCGGCGGAGAGCTTGAGCCTCCACAGGTTTTCAACGAGCTCTTCAAGACTACTATTGGACCCTACGCTGAGCATGTGGGCTACTGCAGGCCTGAAACCGCTCAGGGGATGTTTGTAAACTTTAAGAGGCTTAACGATTTAGCCCGTGGAAGGCTTCCCTTTGGGGCAGCACAGGTTGGACGCTGCCTCAGAAACGAGATTTCACCCAGGCAGGGCCCCATAAGGCTTAGAGAGTTCACCATAATGGAGTTCGAGTTTTTCTTTAACCCTAAAAACCCGGAGTGCAAGAAGCTTAAAGAAGTTGAAGGGGAGAAAATACGGCTTCTCACCGAGGAGCTCATAAGAAGGCAGGTGGAAGAGCCTGTTGAAGTCACGGTTGCCGAAGCCTTGGATAAAGGCTACATTAAGGCGGAGTGGAACGCCTACTTTATGGCTAGGGCGAAGCAGTTTCTAAACCAGCTTGGAGTTCCAGACGAAAACCAGTATTTCAGAGAAAAGCTTCCAAACGAGAGAGCCCACTATTCAGCTCAAACCTACGACCAGGTTGTCAAGCTTTCAAGGTGGGGCTACGTTGAGGTTTCAGGCCACGCTTGGAGAACAGACTACGACCTAAGAATGCACATGGCCTACAGCGGGGAAGACCTACGCGTATACCTGCCCTACCCCGAGCCGAAGAAGATTAAAAGGAAAAACCTTAAACCGGACAAGGCTGAGATTGGGAAGGCCTTCAAGGATAGGGCTGCCCTAGTCCTAAGGCTTCTAGAGTTAACCCCCGCCGAGGAGGTGGCTGAAGCTCTATCCAGCGAAGGCGTGTACAGGCTGAGGGGGGACGGTGAAACCTACGAGATTAAGCCAGGCCAGGTCTCCGTGGTTGAAGAGGAGGTTGAACTGAAAGGTGAAAGGCTGCTTCCAAGCGTGGTTGAACCCTCCTTCGGGCTTGACAGAATGCTCTACGTGGTCCTCGAATACGCTTACAGCGAAAGGGAGGGCAGGGTTGTCCTTAAGCTTCCAAGAGACCTAGCCCCCATCGAGGCAGCGGTTTTCCCCCTGATGACCAAGGACGACCTCCCAGAGAAGGCCAGGGAAATCCGCCAGAGCCTCCTAAACTACGGCTTCAACGTTGAATACGATGAGGGAGGAAGCATAGGACGCAGGTATGCGAGGATGGATGAGGCTGGAACCCCCTACACCATAACCATCGACTACCAAACCCTAGAAGACGATACCGTAACGCTCAGGGACAGAGACACCTGGAAGCAGGTTAGAATAAAAGCCGGAAGGCTTCCTCAAACCCTTGAAAGCCTGCTTAAAGGAGAAATAGAATTCGAGGAAGCCGGGGCGCCCCTTTAGCCTTTTTCACTCGCCTAAGACTTCCACGAGCACTCTTCTGGTTCTGGGTCCGTCAGCCTCCACCAGCATGATGTTCTGCCATGTCCCCCTAACAAGCCTTCCCCCGCGGACAGGGAAAACCCTTGAGGAGGCTATGAAGGCTGAAGCCAGGTGGGCGTGAGCGTTATCGTCTATACGGTCATGCAGGTATCCTGCACCTTCAGGGAAAAGTCCTTTAAGCTTGGCTAGGATGTCGCCTAGAAGCCCAGCCTCATGTTCGTTGGCTATTATGGCTGCAGTGGCATGGGGCGCGTAGACAAGGCATAAGCCGTCTTCTATCTTTGAGGCTGAAACAGCGGCTTCAACATGCCTGGTAATGTCAACCAGCTCAAACCTGTTCCGGGTGGAAACCGAAAAGTCTGAGAAGTGAACCTTCAAGGTTTACCTTCCCCCTTTCCAAGGCTTTCGCTACCCTTTTAAATACCTGTTAATCCTATAAGTTTTAGCTGTGGAAGGATTTTAAGAGGGCTGGCTCATGACTTTCCCCCGGGAAACGGCTGAGCAGGCTAGAAGGCGAATCCTGGAAATGTGTCAAGACCACATCAGAAGCGTTCTAGACGCGCTGAGGGAGGCATGCATTCTCATAAACGCCTACCAGAATGGAGATGAAAACCTGGTTCTCCAGCACTACGCCAGCGTTATGGGGCATGTGGAGAAAGCCTGGGATGTTAAAAGAGCCATCATGCGGGAGGTAGCCGAATTCGGAGAGCTTCTAATCGCTAGAGACGACTTCATAAACCTTTCAGCCGAAATAAACGAAATAGCCGACTAATGTGGGGGAGTAGCCTACAGGATGACGGAGCTGGCTAAACGACGCTGGAAGGTGCCTGACGCAATATTGAAGGAGGTTGGAAGCCTGGCTGAAGCCTCCCTGAACGCTCTTCTAAGGCTTAGAGAGGTCATCCTAGCCCTAAGCTACAGCACCGCAAAGGTTATGGAGCTAGCCCTCGAAGTGGAGTCCTCAGAGAAAACCGTGGACAGCATCCACCGTAAAGCCGACTTAAAGATAATCTCAAGCAGGATGAAGCTTCCAGTTCTCCTCCTCATAAGAGAGGTAGTCGAATTCCTTGAGGACATAGCCGACAACGCTGAAAACGCGGCTGACATCGCCAGAATAATCGCCATGACCACCTAAACCATAACGCAGAGGCCTTTCAAGCATCCTTCTAGGAGGCTAAGCCCCTATGGGGCAGAGTGAAACCTTCAAAGCCCAGCTGGTAGAAAACAGGCTTATAGTGTGGAACCCTGAGGAGGGGAGAAGACTTTACAGTCTAGGCTACTACGGAAAACCCCTCGGAATACCTAAGCCTAAAACAGCAGACTTCAACGTTCCGCTGGTCCTAGACATGCTGGAAGCCTTATACCTGGCTGAAAAAGGCTTGCTAAAGGCTTACGCAGACGGCAGGAAGCTGGCCCTCCGTCAGCTTCGGAGGAAAGCCGTGAAAGCTCACAAAGACTTCCAGCTGAAATACCAAGTTTACAGGGACCTGAGAGAGAAAGGACTGATAGTTCAGCCTGGAATAAAGTTCGGCTGCGACTTCGCGGTTTACAGGCATGGGCCAGGCGTAGACCACGCCCCCTACCTCGTCCAGGTGCGAAGGGAAAAAGACCGGGTTGACGCGGCAGACCTGGTACGCAGCGGAAGGCTTGCCACCACCGTCAGAAAACGTTTCATCATAGCTGTCCCCAAGCCGAGAACCGGTCAAATCCAGTATTTAATGTTTAAGTGGTGGAAGCCCTAAGCTTAAGCAGGCTCAGCCTTTACCATACTTCAGCGCGTTCACTGGGCACAGGTTTACGCAGTCCATGCAAAGGTTGCAGACATGATGGTT
>QMXU01000046.1 GCA_003662305.1 Candidatus Hecatellales archaeon | reverse complement strand
TTTAAAGATGAAAAACACAAACCTTTTTATATTACTCCCTTCAACATACAAGACGAAACTGAAGGTGCAGACATAAGCTATGAGCCATAATGCCTCTGAGGTTTCATCCCGCTGGGCGGGATGGAAGGGAGGTTGGAACTGCTTTTCTAAGCAATTCACCCTGCTGGAAGGAGTGGTGGCTGAACCCCCTTGTATGCTGTAATTGTTGGTTTAAGCGGGGTAGGGCAGAGTCTTGCTAAAACCCTGATAGAACGAGGCTACGACGTGGCCATCATAGACAAAAACCATGAACGCTGCGAAAAATTCTCTTCGGAATACGACGCCCTCGTAATATGCGGAGACGCTGTGGAGAAAGATACGCTTAGAGATGCTGGAATAGAGAAGGCTGACGCCTTGGTGGCTGCCACAGGAGACGACTCCGTAAACCTGATGATAGTGTCCATGGCCAAAGAGTTTGGAGCTAAAAACGTGGTAGCCGTGGTTAGAAACCCCGAGCACATCGGGCTTTTCAAGAAAAGCGGGGTTAGAGTTATAGTTCCAGATGAAGTTGTAGCTGAACACCTATACCAGCACCTGTATAAGGTTAAAGACTTCCTCATCCTCGGGGAAAACCAGGCGGAAATCTTCGTTGTCAGGGTTGAAAACGGCTCGGGGAAGCCTCTGAAAAAGATAGGGATACCTAACGGAAGCACCATCATAGGCATTTACAGGGATGGAAAGCTTAACGTAACCCTGCCGTCAGACATGGTTCTGAGAAGTGGAGACGAACTGCTGGTGTACACTATTAAGCCTAAACCCGAAAGCATAAGGAAGGTTGTAGAAGCCTTCGCCGGGAAAATCTAAGGCTCTCTACACGCCAACTCCTCTCTTCCTTAAAGCCTTAAGCCTGGAAAGCTCCCTCCAAGTGTAGGGGGAGAGGAGGGCTAACACCGGGAAGACTTCAAGCCTTCCAGCCCACATGCCGAAGATTAACACCGCCTTAACAGGGTCTGAAAGGCTTTTAGAGACTGGAAGCAGGCAGGGTCCAACGTTTCCCTGGGCTGAAAGAGCACCTGAAATCGCTATCAGAGGGTTGAAGCCTCCCAGCAGGCTTATGAGCATACCCTCCAAGATTATCAGGATGAAGTAGGCTGACACGAAGCTCATCACCCTGAAGATTTCGTCCTCCCCCACCACGTGGTCTCCAATCTTGAAGGGTTTTATAGCCCTCTCAGGCAGAGCTGACTTGAAAAGCATGTAGTGCACAGCCTTCACCAAGATAACTATCCTAATTATCTTTATGGCTCCTCCAGTCGAACCTAAGCCTCCACCGATAAACATCAGAATGGTTAAAACCCACATGCTCAGGCTTGGGAAAGCCGCCACGTCGGTAAGCGTGTAGCCTGTGGTAGTCAGAATAGAGGCTCCATGGAAGATACCGTAGCGGAGAGCCCCCCATAAGTCGCCTGTCACCCCGCTAAAGAACAGGTCCCCAGTTACTAGAAGGGAGGCCACGGCTACTATGAACAGGCAGGCTTTAAACTCAACGCTTTTAAGAAGCATCCGCAGGCTTCTATGGGTTATAGCCCTAATGTAAACTATGAAGTTCGTAGCTCCCACCAGCATGAAGATTACCAGGATTATTTCGGCTGTGAGGTTTCCAAGGCCTCCGATGCTGGCGTTCCTAGTTGAGAAGCCTCCAGTGGATAGGACTGTGAAGGCGTGGGCCACCGCGTCGAAGGGGTCCAGCTTTGCCAGGAAAATCAGGGCTAGAATGCAGACGGCCGTGTATAGGAGGTAAAGCTTCCACATGTACCTCACGGTTTCCCTGGTGGTGGCCAGGGCTTTCTCCTCTCTGGCTTCAGCCCTGTAAAGCCTCCAAACCCCCAGGCCGCTGGGCGAAATGAAGAGGAGGAAGAAAAGTATTATTCCTATTCCTCCAACCCACTGGGTTAGAGACCTCCAGAAAAGCAGGCTTCTAGGCAGCACTTCCACGTCTTCTATGACGGTCATACCCGTGGTCGTGAAGCCTGACATAGCCTCAAAGTAGGCGTCCACAGGATGCATTTTCGCAATGTAAAGGTATGGCACCGCCCCTATGGCTGAAACTATAAGCCAGCCTACAGAGGAAATCATGAAGGCTTCTGTTAAGGTCACCTCGCCTATGCCTCTCCTACGGTAAAGCAGGAAGCCCAAGAGGATGACGGCTACAGCGTAGAAGAGGAAAAAGCTGAACTCAGATTTTTCACCGTAAATCCATGCTACGACTGCGGGGAGAAGCAGGGTTACACCTGCAGCTCTAATAACGTTCGCCAGCCCTGCGGAAACATTCTCAGTCACAGGTGTACACCGTTCAGGTTACGTCTTTAAGCTTCCGCCTCGATTTTCTTAAGCTGGCGCAGGTACATTTCGACGATTTCTTCGACGGTTGTAGCGTCTTCAGGAGCCTTATCAGTCCGGTAGCGTCCTGTAAACCTTGGAAACCTTATGGCCAGGCCGCTTCCAGCCCGAATCCTGTTCATGGCACAGGTGTGAATGGGGCTTAAGGTTATTTCAGCCCCAACGATCTCCAGTACGACGGCTGGAACAAACCATACGTCGGCTTCGATCTGAGATTCAACTCTTGCATGCCTGTGAGGGAGAACGTTGTCTTTGAAGAGCTTTGGAAGCTTTGCCAGGTCCTCGTCGGTGAAGCCTGTTCCAACCTTGCAGACCGTTTTGAAGAGGTCGTTTTGCTTGTCATAGGCTGCCATGAGGAGGGCTCCATAGGTTCCAGCCCGTTTGCCTCTCCCGTGGAAGGCTCCAACAGCCACCAGGTCCACGGTGTCGGTTAGAACAGACTTGTAGTCCCGTTTATACTTTATCCAGAGCCATCCTCTAGCGCCAGCCTGATAGACGGAGTCGTCGCCTATGGACTTCACCACTACCCCCTCGCAGCCGTCTTCTATAGCCTTCTCAAAGAATTTTTCAAGCTCCTCAACGTCGCTGGCTACCATGGCCTGGGAAAGCTGAACCCTCTCAGAGCGTTTGATAACCTTTTCAAGCTTCCTGCGCCTCTGGGGCAGAGGTTTAAGCGTGTAGTCTTCTCCGTCAGCGTATAGGAGGTCGAAGCAGAAGAGGGCTATAGGATACTGCTCCATAGCCTCCTCGATCCCGTACTTCCGCCTGCGGTGCATGAGCTCTTGGAAGGGAAGCATCTCCCCGCTGTCAGGGTTTATGGCAACTCCTTCAGCCTCCAAGATGGCCTCGTCAGCCTTAACATACTTCCTGGCAAGCTCGCAAACGTCAGGGTAATGGTGGGTTATGTTCTCCAGCCTCCTCGAGAAAATCATCACCTCACCGTTGGCCAGCTTGTGAATTTGGAGGCGTTCACCGTCATACTTGTACTCTGCCAGGCCTTTCCCTCCTATTTTGGCCAGTATTTCCTCGGCGGAGGGAAGCCTTTCAGCCAGCATGGGCCTGATAGGCTTGCCAACGGTCACCTTGAAGCCCTTAACGCCTTCAACCCCCCTTTCAGCCACAGCCTTGGCAACCCCGCCCAGGTCGGAGGATAGGTTGTAGGCTCTCTCGAGTATGGGCCTCAGGTCCTTGGAACCGCAGAAGGCTAGGGCCAAAGCGTCTAGGATGGTCATGTCAGCCACTCCAAGCCTAAGCCTGCCTGTAACCGTTCTAACCAAGTATTTAGCCTCGTCAGGAGAAGCGTTAGAGAGAAGCCCTGAAAGTATTTTTATTTTCAGGTCTTGAGCTCCTTCCCCCGCAGCCCTGGCTATCCTGTCCAGTCCGTCGTAAACTTTCTCCACGGTTAGGGCTTCCTGGAAGAGGGTTGCCTGAGCCCGTTTACCCATGAATTTGGCTGCGGTTTCGCCTAGGTCGCCCAGTTCTTTAACTGTTCTGTCTACCTTATGCTCGGAGACACCGGCTGCCATGGCAACAGCCTTCACGGCGAGCTTTTCAGCTATTCCAAGTTCTATCCCCATGTAGTCGGGGTAAAGTTTCCCCTGCGTTAAATATACTACCTTGTCTATGAGTTCAACAGGGGTTTTCTTGAAAAGGTCTACCAGGTGGTCGGTTATCTCAAGCCTCTTAGTGGTTGAATCTATACGCTGGTAGGCTTCCACGAGTAGGGAGTAGTCCAACTGAGATGTCTAACCCCCAGACAGCCCTCTAGCAGCCGGAAACCTTAAAACTTTTCCATGTGGAGGATGCTGCGGAGACTTCTCCTAGGCGTTTTACCAGGTGCCTCGTCAGGGTAGCCCACCGGGATAATTGCCACAGGCCTGTATCTTTCAGGGATTTCAAGAGCAACTTTTACCGCCTCCTCGTCGAAGGCTCCAACCCAGCATGTTCCAAGCCCCAGCGAGTAGGCTGCTAAAAGCATGTTCTGGACGGCTGCAGCCGTATCCTGAAGGCAGTAGAGGGTTTCACCTCTAAGCCCGTAGGAGCCTCTCGCCCTATCTAAATCCGCGCAGACAACTATTACAACCGGGGCTTCAGCTATGAAGGTCTGGTGGAGAGCCGCCGTGGACAGGTCTTCCTTAAGCTTCCGCTCTCTAACCACGATGAACTCCCATGGTTGAACGTTTCCGGCTGAGGGAGCCCACCGGCCGGCATCCAAAATTTTCAGTAAAAACTCTTCTGGGAAAGGGTTAGGCTTAAAGCTTCTGATGCTTCTCCTCCCGTGGATAGCTTCAAACACTTCCAAGCCTTCCGCCTACTAAGGCTTAAAACCGTATAGCAAATAAAATTATAGCGGTGGGAAATCAAGCATGACCGGAAGCTACGCCGGGAAAATCCTCCAAGTCGACCTTTCAACTGGGAAGATAGAAGTTGAAGAGTTAGACCTTGAACTGGCCCACCAGTACGTTGGAGGCAGAGGCTTCGGCGTCAAAATCTTATATGACAACCTTAAGGCTGGAGTTGACCCCTTAAGCCCTGAAAACATTTTCATCCTGGCTGCGGGGCCTCTAACCGGGACCTCGGCTCCAGCCTCGGGAAGGCTTTCAGCCTCCTCCAAAAGCCCTCTAACCGGAACCGTTTTCGACTCAAACTGCGGAGGAAGCATAGGCCCTGAGCTTAAAAGAGCAGGCTTCGACATGGTCATAGTTCGGGGGAGAAGCCCTCAGCCCGTCTACCTTTGGATTCACGACGGTAAAGCTGAGCTTAAAAACGCTGAAAAGCTCTGGGGGCTCCTGGTTGACGAGGCTGACAGGGCTTTAAAGGCTGAGCTGGGAGACGGAGAAGTTAAAACCTGCATTATCGGTCCTGCCGGGGAAAACCTTGTGAGAATAGCCTCCATCATGGTTGAGGGGCATAGAGCCTTCGGCAGAGGCGGCTTGGGCGCCGTTTTAGGCTCTAAAAACCTTAAAGCCATAGTGGTCAGGGGCAGAGGAGCGCCTCCGCAGCCTGCGAACGCCCATGCCTTCAAGGAGGAGGTTAAACTTGTGCTGGAAGTTTTAAGGCGTAACCCTGTGACGGGGGACAGCCTTGGCAGGTATGGAACTCCGCTGCTGGTTACGCCTGTGAATAAGGCAGGGGTTTTCCCTGTTAGAAACTTTCAGGAGGGATTCTTAGAGGAGGCTGAGAAGCTCAGCGGGGAGCAGCTTTCAAAGGTTCTGCAGACTAGGCGTTACGCCTGTTACGGCTGCCCTATAGGCTGTGGAAGGCTTACAAGTCTTCCAGACGGGAGGCTTACGGGAGGCCCTGAATACGAGACCATCTGGGCTTTAGGGCCTAACTGCGGCATTTTAGACCTTGAAGTCATAGCCCACCTGAACGACCTCTGCAACAGGTATGGGGTGGACACCATCTCGATGGGTGGAACCCTATCCTTCGCCCTGGAAGCCTTCGAGAAAGGCTTGATAGGAGAGAAGGATACGGGGGGAGTTCAACTTAGATGGGGAGACCCTGAAACTCTGGCTCTCCTAATAGAGCAGACGGCCTACAGGAGGAGCCTTGGAAGCATGCTGGCTGAAGGCTCAGCAAGGCTTGCCCGGGAAATTGGAGGCTCAGAGTTCGCCATGCACGTGAAAGGCTTGGAAATCCCAGCCTACGACCCGCGTGGAGTTAAAGGTATGGGCCTGTCCTATGCTACCTCCAACAGGGGAGGATGCCACCTCCGCGCCTACCTGGTTATGAGCGAAATATTAAGCAGCCCCAGATACTTGAACCCCCTTAAAACCGAAGGGAAAGCCGAGCTTGTCAGAAGCCTTCAAGATGTTTTCGCCATGCTTGACAGCCTTATCACCTGCAAGTTCACGTGCTTCGCCCTCTTCCAAACTCTGAAGTACGAGCCGAAGTTTTACGCTCGACTCCTAGCCACGGCCACAGGCTTCTACTTCGACGAGGAAGAGTTCAGGAAAACCGGAGAGCGCATATACAATTTGGAGAGGCTTTTCAATGTTAGGGAGGGCTTCGACTACCGGCATGATGTTCTCCCCGCCAGGCTTTTAACAAGCCCGCTGCCTGAAGG
This sequence comes from Candidatus Hecatellales archaeon, assembly GCA_003662305.1. GTDB lineage: Archaea > Thermoproteota > Bathyarchaeia > Hecatellales > Hecatellaceae > B25. The sequence continues at coordinate 1,668 of QMXU01000046.1, read as the reverse complement.
CCCGTCGAAGGGTGAAATCGCCAACCTGGAGGAAATGCTGGCGGAATACTACAGGATTAGAGGCTGGAACTTTGCAGGGCAGCCCACCGACGCTAAACTCATGGAGCTTGGAATCATCTCCGAGCCCAGGTGGCCTAAGATTCAGGTTGCCCTAGACCTCCGAGACATGGATGAGGCTTTAAGAATAGGGGAGGCAGCCTACAGGGGTGGAGCCGAATGGGTTGAAGCTGGAACCCCGCTTATCAAAAACGTTGGGATGGAGGCTGTGAGGAGGCTTAGGCAGCGTATACCGGCGGCCACCCTGGTGGCAGACCTTAAAACTCTTGACACCGGATGGCTTGAAACGGAGATTGCCGCTCAGGCTGGAGCGGACGTCGTCTGCCTTTCAGGGCTGGCCCACGACAACACCATTAAGGATGCTGTGGGCTGCGCTAGGAAGTACGGGGTGAAAATCATGGTAGACCTCATAGAGGTTAAAGACCCTGTTAAGAGGGCTGTGGAGCTTGAAAAGCTTGGAGTAGACTACATCTGCGCTCACACGGGGATAGACGTTCAGAGGGATAAGGCTGAGGAGATAGACAGAAAGTTCGAGGTGCTTTCAAGGCTTACCTCCTCGGTTAAGGTGCCTGTGGCAGCGGCTGGAGGCATAAGAGCTGACACGGCTAAGCGTATCGTTGAAAGCGGAGTGAAAATCCTGGTTATAGGCGGCGCCATAACAAGGGCTTCAAACCCTGAGGCAGCCTCAAGGAAGATTCTGGAGGTAATACGTGGTTAGAGTTATTTTTTTAAAGTATCCACCCTATTAAACTAGCAACCCTTTAAAGGTGAAAGCTTATTGTCGGTGAAGGAAGAAAAGCTCATAGTAGACTTTCGGGATGTTAGGAGAGAGCATATTCCGCTGGTAGGAGGGAAAGTGGCAAACCTAGGTGAAATGCTCAGCATAGGCATACCTGTACCGCCAGGCTTCGCCGTAACAGCCTACGCCTACAAGAAGTTTATAGAGGAAACCGGGCTTCAAGAGAAGATTTTCAAGCTTATAAAGGAGTCTGGAGTTAAGCCCAGCGACCCTGAAGCGTACGCTACGGTTTCAGAGAAAATCAGGAAACTCGTCGAGGAAACCCCTATGCCGGAATACCTTAGGAAAGCTATCGCGGAAGCCTACCACAAGCTCTCCAGCAGCGTAGGCTTAAAGAACACGCTGGTCGCCGTTAGAAGCAGCGCCACAGCTGAAGACCTCCCGGACGCCAGCTTCGCAGGACAGCATGACACCTACCTGAACGTTTCAGGGGAGAAAGCCTTAATAGAGCACATTCAGAAGTGCTGGAGCAGCCTTTTCACGCCTAGGGCCATCTTCTACCGGGAGCAGAAAGGCTTCGAGCATGGTAAGGTCTTCATAAGCGTCGCCGTCCAGAAGATGGTTAACAGCAGGGTTGCAGGCGTAATGTTCACCATAAACCCCACAACAGGGGACAGAGGCCAGATAGTTATTGAGGGAAGCTGGGGGCTTGGCGAAGCCGTCGTTTCAGGAAGCGTAACCCCAGACCATTACGTGGTAGACAAGGAAACCCTTCAAATCCTTGAAAGGAAAGTAGCGAAGAAGCATATGGAAATCGTCAGAGACCCTAAGACCGGTGAAAACGTCCACTTGGAGGTGCCTCCAGACCGCCA
>QMXU01000045.1 GCA_003662305.1 Candidatus Hecatellales archaeon | reverse complement strand
TCATTTAGCGAAGTTATATCCCAGCTTTGTGAAAGCCTTTTTCATGGCAAGGCTGTCCTGCTCGAGGATTGGAGACTCCGAAATTATGGTAACGTCGATTTTACGTTTCAGGATTTCGGCTGACAGAGGCTTGAAGGGAGGCTTCTCATGCCTGATTTCCAGGTGGTTTCTCTCGTTTCCTCCTTCACCCTGCTTGGCTGGAGTCCATTCTATCCCTGAGAAGTGAACGTGAAGGTGTCTGAGCTTTAAGGGTTTAAGCTTGTTGAAGACCTCTGCGTAGTCTATTCTGCCAGCCTGCCTTGCATAGATGTGGGCGAAGTCCACGCATATCAGGCAGCCTGCCTCCCGGCATAGGCTTACAAGCTCTTCAAGAGTGCCAAACTGGCTTACCTTCCCCGTGGTTTCGAAGGCAACCATAGCCTTTTTCACTCCTTTAGCTTTAAGCTCGTCTAAGATTTCTCCGTAACGCTGCTTCACAAGCTTGTAGGCCTGCTCCGAGGTTAGCCCTCCATAGTATCCTGGATGAACCACAACCTCGACGGCTCCCATCCTTTCAGCCCTTAAAGCCGAGTCCACTATACGCTTCTTTGAGGCTTCAGCCACTTTCCGGTCTTGGGAGCACAGGTTTATGAAGTAGGGGGCGTGAACGGAAAGCCTTACACCTAACTGCTCTGCCACTCTTCCAGCTTCCTCAGCTCCCTCCAAGCTCATAGCAACCCCCCGGACAAATTCCACCTCCATGGCGTTCAAGCCAAGTTCAGCCACAGTTCTGATACCGTCAACTGTTGAACGCTTCTTGGAAACCGTTGGCACACCAGCCGGGCCAAGTCTAACCTTCAAGAAACCACCCAAAATAAAAATTCACAGTATTCAGAAATAAAGGCTACCTTTCAAGGCGGCTTAAGAAATAATTAACTTTAGCTTCATGTGTAGATTAAGAGAGGGGGGATAACGCGTGGGAAGACTTCCAGAAGTCTTTTTCTTCGATGAGAGGAAGCACTTTGACATTATGGGCGGGCTTGAAAAGCTTTTCGAGGAGACAGGCTTAGCCGGCTTAATTAGCCGAGGCGACCGCGTAGCCGTGAAGGTTCACATGGGCGAACTTGGAAACACCACCCACATTAGACCTCAGTTTGTAGCGAAAATCGTCGAACTCGTTAAGGCTGCAGGTGGAAAACCTTTCGTAACGGATACTACGACCATTTACCCGGGAGAAAGATTTACAGCTTCAGCCTACCTTAAAACCGCTGCCATCAACGGTTTCACCAGACAAGGCCTCAAAGCACCAATAATAATTGCAGACGGTGAGAAAGGATATGACGGTAAAAGCTTCCCCGTTAAAAAAAGAATTAGAGGCTGCCGTTTAAGGAAGGTTGAAGTTGCCTCAGCCCTGCTGGAAGCAGACGCAGTTCTAATAGTTTCCCACGGGAAAGGCCACCTCATGACAGGTTTCGGTGGAGCCATTAAACACCTGGCTATGGGCTGCACCACCAAGCGGAGCAAAACCTCTCAGCATGCAACCCACGGACTTGTTTTAAACGCCTCCAAGTGCACCCGTTGCTTCGAATGCGTTAAAGCTTGTCCCTACTCAGCCCTTGAAGAAACCGTGAAAGGCCCTCCAAAGCGCATAGTGTCCAAGTGCGCCTACTGTTTAACCTGTCTTTTCAACTGTCCGGTTAACGCCTACAAAATCGAGAAGGGTGGAAAAACAAAGTTTCAGGTGGCCTTAGCCCATGCGGCTGTGGCGGTGGCGGAAGCCTTGCCTAAAGGTAAAACCGGCTACATGAACTTCCTTCAGGATATAACCTTACGCTGCGATTGTGCGGCAGCCGGTCCTCCCATCGTCGAGAACATCGGGCTTCTTGCCTCCGTGGACCCTGTAGCCCTGGACAAGGCTTCACTAGACCTTATAGACAAGGCTAAAATCATCACGGGCAGGGTTGAAGCAAAGCCCCCTGACGTTCTGGGAAAGCTTAACAGAACTAACAGCCTAAACCATGTGGAAGTTGCAAGCAAACTGGGGCTTGGAAGCCTGAAATACAGGCTTGCAGAAGTAGAAATTGAAGAAGCAGAAGTAGAGGAAGAATAATACCGCCTAAATGAAGATGGGAAAAGGTGTATGGAGGGCTGAAGACCTTCAGGGTTAAGCTTCAGCCTACTCGGTGACGGTTATGGCCTGCTGTTCGCATTGAACCTCGCATGACCTGCAGACTATGCAGTCATCCTGATTTACAACCACGGATTTTTTCCCTTCGTAGCCTTCAACCTCTTTGATTTCGAAGACGGATACAGGGCATACGTCTACGCAGGTTCCGCAGCCATTACACTTTTCTATGTCTACACTTACTTCAACCATTCCGTTCCACCTTTCAAGCTTTTTGGAGATGTAGTTTCTGGGAGAAATTCAGATTATAAATTTTTCTATGTGGGGAGGATAGAATTTATTTCCTTTAACCCCCTCCTTTAAGTAGTAAGGTTCGGCTGGAGGTTAGAACTGATTGAGCGAGAAAAGAGAGCTTAGGGTTGAGAAGATCAGGGATGGAACGGTTATCGACCATATTACGGCTGGAACAGCCCTAGCAGTCCTCAGAATTCTGGGTATAACGGGTAAGGAAGACTACGTTGTCAGCGTGCTCATGAACGTTCCCAGCGGTAAGCTTGGAAGGAAGGACATAGTAAAAATTGAGGGGCGCGAGCTGAGCCCGGAGGAGGTTGACAAAATCGCCCTGGTGGCGCCTAAGGCCACTATAAACATTATAAGGAACTTTGAGGTGGCCAGGAAGGAAGCTGTTAAACCTCCATCAACCATTAAGGGGATGCTTAAATGCCAGAATGTAGCCTGCATTACTAACAGTAGAGAGCCTGTCAGCCCCATCTTCAAGGTTGAAGGGGAAGGTGAAAACCTGACTTTAAGATGCTACTACTGCGGGACCGTGATGAACCGGGATGAGTTTCTGAAGCAGTTTTAAACCGTTAAAATTTAAATGTTGTTTCAGCCATATTGGAGACGGGGGAGAACTTGGGTAAAATAGCCGTCATCGCCGAGGAGGACCTGGCAGGATTCTTCAGGGTTACAGGCCTCCGAAACTCTTACGGGGTTAGGTCTCCGAGGGAGGCTGAGGAAGTTCTTTGGAGGCTTATTGAGGCTGAGGACATATCGGTTATAGCCGTCACCGAGGGAGTTGCCAAAAACATAATGCCAGCCCTAGAGGAAGCCTCCAAACGCATAACTCCAACTGTTATAACCATTCCTGGAAGGGAAGGACCGCTTCCGGAGATGGCTGCCCCGATAATGCAGCTTGTAAAGCGGACTGTGGGAATGGAGATAAAGCTTTAACAGCCATCCCTCCCCTCCAGCTTTAAACCTATAGTTAGGCGATAGTTAGGTAGTGGAATCCGCCCTTTTACCCGTCGTAAAAGGTAAGCCGTGTGGAGGGGAAAAAATTAAGGAAGCTGTTTAAAGTTTTCTCGAAGCTTAAGCATGAGGGGTTTAAGCCTAGAAGGTTTCTGTGTCCGAGGTGTGGAAGCAGCAGGCTTAAGCCTTACAGCTCTTTAGACGGCTGGCTAACTCCAACCCAATATATATGTGAGGACTGCGGGTATAAGGGGGCAATCGTGCTGGAGGAAACCGAAGAGCAGCCCTGAGAATAAGACTTTAACGTTTCCCCAGGCAAACTTTCCATGGTGGAGGGAATGGAGGACTCTAAGCTCTTCCCCCGCGGAGACCTAAGCCTTGAAGGCTTCAGGTTTAAACGTGAAATCCGCGACCCCATCTACGGCTACATTTACATAACCCTCCTGGAGAACGAGGTTATAGACAGACCTGAGTTCCAGAGGCTTGACAGGCTCTACCAGACCTATGCAACCCACCAGGTTTACCCCAGCTCAACCCATACGAGGAAAGCCCACGCGCTGGGCGTAATGTATCTTGCCCACCGAGCTCTGATACGCATACTCAGGAGGCAGGCTCCAAGCTTCAACCTTAACGTTCACCCCCTCTACGGTGAACCCTGCATCCCGGTTGGAGAGGTTGACGGGCTTAACAGGCTTGACGGGGCAACCGGGAATCCCTGGTGGGATGGGAAATCGTATGTTCAGATTATTCAGGCTTTGAGGCTGGCAGCCCTCCTCCACGACATAGGCCACGCGCCTTTCTGCCACACTTTTGAGGATGCCTGCAACGAGCTGGCGGTTAAACTTAAAGATTCCAGTTTAAGGTTTAACCATGAGGAGATGGGTGTCTGCATAGTTTCGGAGAAGCTTGCTCCGGTGATAGGAGGCTACATGAACGTTGAAGATGTCTTGGAGGTTATGCGGAGCAGGGGCAGGGCTCCTCCTTTCCTCCACGAAATAGTGGACGGCCCCTACGATGTGGATAAACTTGACTATTTGAACAGGGACTCCTATCATGCGGGAACCCTGGAGTACGGCTCGGTAGACCATGAGCGCATAATAGACGGGTTCAGGGTTAAAGATTGGAGGCTACTCATTTCAAGGCCTGCTGTTGGAGCGCTCCTAGACAGCTTCATCGCGCTCCAGCACATGTACGCCAACGTCTACTATCACCGCACATCCAGAATCTTCGAGTTCATGATATACGATGCTCTTTCACTCATGCCTGAACTGCTTAGAAGCATAGTCTCCAGCCCCGACGAACTGTTAAACTACGACGACCTAACGCTGATAGTTGAAGTTAAACATAAGAGGAACCTTAAAGGCGGAGACCGATACGAGGAAGCCTACCAGATTTTCCGAGATGTGCTGGACAGGTGTAAACGCTACGCCACCGTGTACGAGCACAGGCTTTCTCTCCGAACTGTAAGCCGCAGGGAGGCTGAACTGGAAAGGCTTAAGAGAAGCCTTGAGGAGTCCTGCCAGGACCTACGCCTCAGAGTTGACTATAGGGCTGAGATTAGGCCTATAGGCGTAGACCTTACCAACCTTCTAAGCCTTCTGGAGGCGCCCATGATAGTGGACGAGGAGGAAGGAAAAACCCTAAGCCTCAAAGAGTTTTCAGACGCCTCCTACCGGACCCTGTCACGCTACCAGATAGTATTCCACATCTTCGCCGACAGGGGGAAAACCCTAAGCGGGGCATACGACGGCATGCTTAGCAGGGTTAAAAGGGAGGCAGAAGCGGAGCTGTCAAGAATCGAGGCTGAGGAGGAAGCTTGAAGCTTCCAAAGCTCATGCTTGGAACCTCACCCTTCCTGGCGGCAGGCCAGTTCGGCTATAAATCCCTTGAATACTACAGGCAGTTCTACCTGAAACCCGAGAACATCGCGGAGGTTTACAGGGAAGCCTACGAGCTTGGAATTAAAGCCCTTCAGCTGGTGGTAACGGAGCCCACTGTTAAGGCTTTAGAGGAGGCAAAGCTGGACTTCTACCTGGCGGCCTCCATCTACGGAAACTTCGAACGCAACCTTAAGCTCATCGAGAAGTTCAGCCCTCAGCTGGTAGCCGTCCACGCCGAGATTGCTGACAGCCTGAATTTCCCGAAGATTAAAGAGTGCTTGAAAATGGTGGAGCGTTTAGGAGCGATTCCGGCGGCTGCAACCCACCTGCCGGGGGAAACCATACCTGCACTGGACAGGCTTGGAACCGTTGAAGTCTACTTGGCACCCCTAAACAGGCTTGGCCTCTACATGGAACCGAACCCTGAGCTAAGCCTTAAAGCCATAAAGGAAACCCCCGCCAGCATCATAGCCATAAAGCCTCTTGCAGCAGGGAAAATCAAGCCCTTGGAAGCCCTAGAATACGTTTACAGGTATGCCAGCTCAGCAAGCCTGGGGCTTACCTCCAGAAGCGAAATCCTCGAGGCTCTTCAAGCCCTGAGGAAGCTTGAAGGTTGAAACCCCTTCCCTTTTTAGAGAAAGAGGAGGGAGGCTTTCAGCTTTCTCCCAGGATTTTCCGGACTGCTTCAACCTTCTCCTCCATGCGTTTACGTTCCACATCCCTCCGGTCGTCCACCTTAACCGTTGTCACAAGCCTCACCGCTCCAGCTTTGAAAACGGCTTCGTGAACTGCTTTAGCCGCTTCGAAGGCTTCCTCCACGGAGGACGCCTCGTAAACCGTTGACATGGGGGTAAGCTGATACTTCACGCCCCGTCTTTCAAGCTCTTTTATTCCTTCAGCGATAAACCTGCCTACGCTGGGTCCTAAGCCGAGAGGGACCACGGAAAGCTCAACTACCACAACCATCCTAAAACCTCCTAAACATTAATCCACAACCGAGGAAAATAAGAGTTTGAAAAGTTTTGGCAGACCGGAGGGAAGCTTGGAGCCGGATGGCTGAAGGCTACGATGAATGGTTCAGAAGAGGTGCTGGACCTCTAATCTACGAGGCTGAGGTTGAAGGCCTCAGGCAGGCGGCTGAAAAGCTTAGGCCCGGGCTGCTTCTCGACGTGGGATGCGGCACAGGCTTGTTCTCCAAGGTTTTCATGGAGATGGGCTGGAGAGTTATGGGGGTAGACTATGCTTTAGGTATGGCTTCAGCGGCTTCGGCTAAGAGTTTGGATGTGGTTTTAGCGGACGGCTGCCATCTGCCTTTCAGGTCTGACTTCTGCGATTCCGTCCTTATGTTCACGGTTTTAGAGTTTCTACCCTGCGAGGATGAGGCTTTGAAGGAGGCTTTCAGGGTGCTCAGGGATGGAGGAAGCCTCATCCTGGGCGTGCATAACAGGGTTAACCCTTGGAACCTCTACCGGAAGCTCAGAGCCAGGAGGAAGCCCTTCTCATCCTACAGGAGCATTAAATATCATAGTTTAGCCGGCTTGAAGGCTGAGGTTGAAAAGTTCTCCTTCAAGCTTGAGGAAGCCTGCTCCGTGGTGTTCCACCCTAAAACTTTGAGGGTTGAGAGGTTTCTGAGAAAGCTTGGAGTTGGAATAGGTAGGGCAGGCTCCATCCTGATTGTTCGGGCTGTTAAGGATTCCTCCACTTCTCAGCGGCAGCCTTAAGGGCTTCAACTCCTGGAAGCTTTTTGCCCATCATGTATTCTAGGAAGGCTCCTCCGGCGATGCTGGTGTAGGTGAACTTTCCAGCTAGGTCGAACTGCCTTAAAGCTGAAACCGTGTGGCCTCCGCTGGCTACAGAGAAGGCGTTGGAGTCGGCTATGGCCTTGAAAACCTCGAAGGTCCCCTTAGCGAAGGCTTCCTCCTCGTATATGCCCATGGGTCCTGTTACAAAAATGGTTTCAGCCTTTCGGATGGCCTCCACGTATAGGCTTATGGTTTCAGAGCCTATGTCGCAGATGAGATGTTCGGAGGGAAGCTCTGAAACCTTCAGCTCCACACGGCTTCCATCATCAGCCCTAACGGCTACGTCGACGGGAACTTTAACCTTGCCGGGGTTCCGCTCTAGAACCCCTTTCATTCTTTCAGCGTGCTCCAGAAGCTTCCTCCTTTTTAGGACCTCTAGGTTAGCCTCTCCAAGGTTTACTCCGCCAGCGTAGAGGAGAAGGTTTCCGGCGAGGCCTCCAGTCAATATAAGGTCTACACCTTTAGACAGGAGGAACTCAACGAACTCCGAGCCTTTCTCAACCTTTGAGCCTCCTAGAAGGCATAGGAAGGGCTTCTTAACCTCCTTGGTAATCTTGTCCATGACACTGAGTTCAGCTTCCATAACCCTTCCAGCCACGCTTGGAAGCAGGCAAGTGAAGCCGACAACCGAGGCGTGGCTTCTATGCGCCACCGAGAAGCCGTCTAAAACGAAGAGGTCGGCTAGGCCTGCAAGGGTTTTCACAAGCTGGCTTTGAGCATGCTCTTCAGGGCTTCGGTCCACCGTTTCATCTGGGTGGAACCTCACGTTTTCCAGGATTAAGATTTCTCCGGGCTTAAGCTCTTTCACGGCTTTAACGGCTTTCTCTCCTGCCACGTCGTCCACGTACTTCACCGGTCTGCCTAAAACCTTCTCGAGGGTTTCAGCATGGCTTTTCAGGGGGACAAAGTCGGGGTCTCCTTTCCTTCCCTGATGGGCTAAAACCACAACCTTAGCTTTGTGGTCTGCATGCTCCTTCAGTGTTTTAGCGTGAAGCCTTATCCTAGTGTCGCTTTGAACCTTCCCCGTCTCCGGGTCGATGGGGGAGTTAATGTCAACCCTGACCAGAACGGTTCTGCCTGAAATGTTCACATCTTCAAGCGTCAGATATAACTGTTTCACGGTGTCC
>QMXU01000044.1 GCA_003662305.1 Candidatus Hecatellales archaeon | reverse complement strand
CCTCCTCCGCAGCGGCTGCGCGGGCCACGGCCAGGGCCTCAACGTAGCCTTCAACCATCGGAAGCAACTCCAATTTCCCTCACCCAACCAAAACCACCACACCACCATAAAACACATCAAAAAAAGGCAAAATGAACTCTACGAAGACAACCTAAAACAACTATCCATTCAAACTAACCTCCGCAAAAGGGAAAAGCTTAAGTTGGCACCGCCTCTGATCTAAGGGAAAATTATTTAAAATTGCTTAACTTTATTATGGTAGCTTACAATTCAAAAATTGGGGGAGGGTTGTCTGAAAACATTAGCTATTTTCTGCTTCTCTTGGAGTTTTGCTAATGAAATAATTAAGCGTGGAAGTAAGATTTTTGATGTCGAAGACTTGAAAACCCTTTACGCTTGCATTCAGTGTGGAACATGTTCGGGAAGTTGCCCAGCTGGTCGCTACACTAACCTACGCACAAGGCTAATCGTAAGAAACATTCAGCTCGGCTTAAGGGAGAATGTATTAGGAAGTGACGACTTATGGGCTTGCACAACATGTTACACCTGCCAGGAACGCTGTCCCAGAAATATTATGATAACTGATATTGTAAGGGTTGCGAGAAACATAGCCTTCGAGGAGGGGCATGCTAAGAAGCCCCACCTCTACGTAGCCCACATGTTCATAAACACCGGGCATTCCATTAAGTTTGCCGATGAGCATAGGAAGCTTAGGGAAAGCGTGAATGTTTCTTCCGTCCCCCCAACCGTCCTGTCCTACCCTGAAGCCATGGAAGAAATTTCAAAGCTAACCGAGCTCAGCGGCTTTAAAAAGAAAGTTTTAGAGAGGGAGGGATAAAAGGGTGAAATATTCCTTCTTCCTAGGTTGCATAGCCCCTCTGCGTTACCCTGGGCTTGAAGCCGCGACAAGGCTCCTATTTAAAGAGCTTGGAATAGAACTTTTAGACCTGAAAGGGGCTTCCTGCTGTCCAGCCCCAGGTGTCTTCGGAAGCTTCGACCTTTGGAATTGGCTTTTGGTGGCAGCTAGAAATCTCTCCATAGCTGAGGAGCAAAATGTTGACGCAATGGTCATTTGCAACGGTTGCTATGCCACGCTTCAAGAGGCTTATCATCTGCTTGGGAAGCCTGAAAGACTTGAAGCTGTGAATAAGGTTCTAAGTCAAATCGGTCGAAACTATCAGCGCCGAACAGGCGTGAAGCATGTTGTAGAAGTTTTGATGCAGAAGGAGGTTTGGGACAAAATCTTATCTTTAAAGAAGCGGCCGCTTGGAGGCTTAAAAATAGCCGTGCATTACGGCTGCCACTATTTGAAGCCAAGTAAGGTTAGAGGCCATGAAAGCCCCGAGACGCCTTATCACATAGATAACATGGTTAAGGATCTTGGAGCTGAACCAGTTGAATATGTAGACAAGCTTATGTGTTGTGGAGCTGGAGGCGGAGTGAGATCTGGAAATTCAGATGAAGCTCGCCAGTTCACGTTAACTAAGATCGAGAATGCTAGGAAGGCTGGGGCCGACTTAATAGTTCATCCTTGCGCTTTCTGCCACTTCCAGCTTGACACAGGGCAGCAGGAACTTTTAGATCAGGGCTTATTGAAGGAGCCTCTTCCAGTAATTCTCATAACCCAGCTGATAGGGCTAGCTCTCGGCATGAAGCCTGAAGCTCTAGGGCTTAACCTAAACAAGATTCCGCATAACTACCTAAGCAGGCTCTAATCTGCGAAGGAAAGAGGATTTCTGGTGGGCAAAAGTGAGGATAGGAGTTTACGTCTGCCATTGTGGAGGAAACATTTCAGAGGTCGTAGACATTAAAGAAGTAGTATCCTTCGCTGGAAAGCTGCCCGATGTCGTAGTGGCACGTGACAACGAACACATGTGTTCAGAAATTGGGCAGCAGATGGTGATAAACAATATCTCAGAGCATAAGCTTGATGGGGTTGTAATCGCCGCTTGCTCCCCGCAATTCCACGAGGAAACCTTTAGGCAGGTAGTATCTAAGGCTGGGCTAAACCCCTACATGTTTGAAATGGCGAACATCCGTGAGCACTGCTCATGGGTGCACGCCAGCGAACCTAAAATTGCAACCGAGAAGGCAAAGGAACTGGTTGCGATGGCTGTTGCTAAATTGAAGCTCAATGAACCTTTGGTGAAGAAAAGCATATCGCTAGGTAATAGGGTTCTCATCATTGGTGGAGGTATTGCTGGGATTCAGGCTGCCCTAGACTTAGCAGACTCAGGTTTCCATGTTTATTTGGTGGAGAAGGAGCCAAGCATAGGAGGCCACATGGCCCAGCTGAGCAGAACATTCCCAACCGAGGATTGCTCCGCTTGCATACTCGCGCCGAAAATGGCTGATGTGGCTGCACATCCAAATATTACACTTTATGCCTATTCGGAGGTTAAGAATGTTAGAGGTTATCTTGGAAATTACGAGGTTACGATTGTTAAAAAGCCGCGCTATGTAAACATGGACAAATGCATAGCTTGCGGAATATGCGCCGAAAAATGTCCAGTAAAGGTTATTGATGTCAACGATTTTGAAGCTGGACTTATTCCGCGAAAAGCCATTTACATACCTCACGAGTTTGCTGTCCCCCACAAGTATGTTATCGACGAGAAAAACTGCCTGTATTTCACCAAGGGTGTATGCAGGGTTTGCGAGAAGTTCTGTCCCCATAAGGCTATAGAGTTTGACCAGAAATCCGTTGAGGAAACCCTAAAGGTGGACACTATTATTGTGGCGACGGGCTATGAGATTTTTGACGCTAGAAAGAAGGAGATGTATGGATATGGAAGATTTGAAAACGTGCTTACAGCCCTACAGATGGAGCGAATCATTGTTAACATCGTGAAGGGTAATCCTCCACGCGACATAGGTAAACGGATAGCCTTCATCCAGTGTGTAGGGTCACGAGACGAGCAAATCGATAGGTTGAATTGTTCAAGGGTTTGCTGTATGTATGCTATAAAGCTGTCCCAACTCTTGAAGCGAATGAACCCTGAAAGGGAGGTCTGCGTCTTCTACATCGACATCAGAGCTTACGGCAAAGGCTTTGAGGAATACTACTTGAGAGCTCAGGAAACAGGTGTCCGCTTCATTAGAGGTAGAGTTGCGGAAATCTACGAGAAGCCTGACAAGAAGCTGGTTTTAAGAGTTGAAGACACGCTTACAGGAGACCCCTACGAAATGGAGTTTGACACCGTTGAGCTTTCGGTGGGAATGGTTCCCGGCGAGGGAACAAACAAGGTGGCTGAACTTCTCAAGATTCCGAAAAGCCCTGACGGCTTCCTCCAGGAAGCTCACCCGAAGTTTAGGCCCGTTGACACGTTGACAGATGGCATTTTCATTTGTGGTTGTGCTCAGGGTCCTAAGGACATCCCAGATACTGTAGCTCAAGCAAGCGCAGCCGCGGCCAGAGCTATCCGTCTAATGAATAAGAAGAAATATGAAATTGAGCCGACGAAAGCCATGGTTATAGAAAATCTTTGTGACGGCTGTGGAATATGCGTCGAGCATTGTGCTGCTGGAGCCATCGAAATTTCGGGTGGAGTTGCAAAGGTTATCGAGGCTTTATGCCGAGGGTGCGGCCGCTGCGTCGCCTACTGCCCAAGGGAAGCAATAGTCGTCCGACACTACACTCCAAGCCAGATCCTAGCAGAAATCGAAGCGGCTCTATCAAATAAGCAGAAAGGCGAAAGTAGAGTACTGGTTTTCGCAGACTATACGTGCACTTATAGGCTAGCGGACAGTGTTGGCACATCTAGGATGCCCTACACGGCTTCCGCGAGAATTATAAGGGTTCCAAGCGGCGCCCTAGTGACACCTCAACTTATGCTTAAAGCTTTCGAGCTTGGCGCTGACGCCATTCTGATCGGAGAATGCGAGCAGAAATCTTCTCCCTTTCTAAACAGTGTTGAATGCATTAGTGATAACGTGGAGAGAGTTAGGAAGGTTCTGAAAGAAAAGGGAATTGAGCCTGAAAGAGTGAAATACGCCGAATTCGTAACTGTCATGCTGTCTAGGTTCGTAAAGGAGGTTAATAGCCTATCAGAGCTTACGAGCAGGCTGGGTGAGATTCCAGCCGAGAAGAGGAAAGCTCTCTCCACGGCTAAGGCTTAAAAGTTGACAAAAATTTAACCTAAAAATAGTTTAAAATCGACGGAAAACGGGAGGAGGAATCACTAATATTTGAGCGAGAAAGAGGAGCCTAGAATAGGAGTCTTCATTTGTCATTGTGGAACCAACATCGCAGGCGTGGTAGATGTAAAGCAGGTCGTCGACTTCACTTCCAAGCAGCCCAACGTGGTTTTTGCCACCGACTACACCTATATGTGCTCCGACCCAGGGCAAGCCCTAATCAAAGACAGCATTAAAGAGCATAAGCTAAACAGGGTGGTGGTAGCAGCTTGCTCCCCAAGAATGCATGAGCCCACCTTCAGAAAGACCTGTCAAGAAGCAGGGTTAAACCCCTACCTCTTTGAGATGGCAAACATCAGAGAGCAGTGCTGCTGGGTTCATATGGGTGAACCTGAGAAAGCAACAGAGAAGGCTAAAGCCCTAGTGAAAGCCGCCCTAGCTAAGGCTTCTCTCCTAGAACCTTTAACCCCCATGGAATTTAACGTTGAACGTTCAGCCCTAATTATTGGTGGAGGTATTGCTGGGATTCAGGCTGCCCTAGACCTTGCCAACGCAGGTTTCCATGTTTATTTGGTGGAGAAGGAGCCAAGCATAGGAGGCCACATGGCCCAGCTAGACAAGACTTTCCCAACCCTAGACTGCTCAGCCTGCATCCTAACGCCTAAGATGGTGGATGTGGGGAGGCATCCAAACATCACCTTGCTAACCTACTGCGAAGCTCAAGAGGTGGAAGGTTTCATCGGTAACTTTAAAGTTAAAATTTTGAGGAAGGCTCGCTATGTGGATGAGAAAGCTTGCACAGGCTGCGGGGTTTGCGCGCAAAAATGTCCGGTGAAGGTTCCCAGCGAGTTCGATTTAGGCCTAGGTATGCGGAAGGCCATCTACATACCTTTCCCTCAATCCGTCCCCATAACCCACACCATCGACAAGGAGAACTGCCTATACTTCACTAGGGGTGTATGTAAGGTTTGTGAGAAGTTTTGCCCAGCGAAAGCCATAAGATTCGACCAGCAGGATGAAACGATAGAGCTGAAAGTAGGCATTATCATTAATGCTACAGGCTACGACCTATTCAACGCTAAAAAACTACCCCAATACGGCTATGGCAAATATAAGAATGTGATAACAGGCTTAGAGTTTGAAAGGCTGGTTAATGCTTCCGGCCCAACTGGAGGAAAAATTGTTAGGCCATCCGATGGGAAAACTCCAAAGAGCGTGGCCTTCATTCAATGCATAGGCTCTAGGGATGAGCATCATGGTGTCCCTTACTGCTCGAGGATTTGCTGTATGGCTTCGCTTAAACATGCCCACCAAGTTAAGGAGAAGATTCCAGGTGCTGAGGTATGTGTCTTCTACATAGACCTCCGATGCTTCGGGAAAGGTTACGAGGAATTTCTTGTAAGGGTTCAGGATGAAGGTATAAGGCTTGTTCGAGGGAAGGTTTCTGAAATCTACGAAAACCCTGAAACGGGCAACCTACGCTTAAGGCTCGAGGACACCCTGCTCGGCGAGGTTATGGAGACTGAATTCGAACTTGTAGTCCTAGCCGTGGCTTTGGTTCCGAGGGCTGAGGCTCCAGCCCTCCAAACGCTTCTTAAAGTTTCCAGGGGGGCTGATGGCTTCTTCCTTGAGGCTCACCCCAAGCTTAGGCCTGTGGAAACTCATATACCGGGCATTTTCATTTGTGGTTGTGCTCAGGGTCCTAAGGACATCCCAGATACTGTAGCTCAAGCAAGCGCAGCCGCAGCTCAAGCAGCCATACCGCTCTCGCAGGGTAAGGTTACTGCTGAGCCTCTAACGGCCTACGTGCTTGAAGATTATTGTAGTGGTTGCGGCGTCTGCGAGGCTATCTGCCCGTATAAGGCTATCGAGCTTAAGGAGGTGGAGGAAGGTAAGCGTAGGGCTGAGGTTAACGAGGCCTTATGCCAAGGATGTGGACTGTGTGGTGCAGCTTGTCCCTCCAAGGCTATCGTCCTTCGAGGCTTCACAGAGCCTCAGTTAATGTCGCAGATTGAAGCTCTTTCTTCAGTTTGAGGGGGTGGAAGCTGGTGGCGGAGGAATTTACCCCAAAAATTATTGGCTTCACTTGTAATTGGTGTACCTATGCGGCTGCAGATTTAGCTGGAACAAGCCGGATGCAATATCCGCCAAACCTACGCCTCGTAAGGGTTATGTGCAGTGGGAGGGTTAGCCCCGAATTTGTTCTTAAAGCTTTCCAGCTTGGTGCGGATGGAGTTTTCATTGGAGGATGCCACCTAGGCGACTGTCACTACATCCATGGCAACTTTAAGGCTATAACCCGCTACTATCTCCTCAAAAAAATGCTTCAGCAATTTGGAATAGAGCCTGAAAGGGTTCGCTTCAACTTTATCTCCGCAGCCGAGGGTGAGGCTTTCACCCAAGCTGTTAAAGATTTCACTGAGCAGTTGAAAAGGCTTGGCCCGCTGAGGCCAAGTGGAGGTGAGGGAAGTGGGGAAGCCTAAAATAGCCTGCTACTGGGCGGCTAGTTGCGGGGGTTGCGATGTCTCTGTCCTTGACATTGGAAGTAAGCTGGCTGACATAGTGGAGCAAGTTGAAATAGTCTTTTGGCCGATAGCCTTAGACTTCAAGTATAAGGATGTTGAAGCTATGCCAGACCAGAGCATAGACATATGTCTCTTTAATGGAGGCATACGGAACGAGGAAAACGAGCATATGGCTAAGCTTCTAAGGCGGAAGTCTAAAATTCTCATAGCTTACGGGGCATGTGCCTATCTTGGCGGGATTCTAGGATTAGCCAACCTAGCCACCCTAAAAGAGCTTTTCAGCAGAGTTTACAGGGAAACTCCAAGCACGGTTAACCCTGAAAACACGGTGCCCCAGCCAACGGTTAAGGTTAAGGAGGGAGAGCTGAAGCTTTCACCACTCCTAGAATACCTTAAACCTTTAAATGAGGTGGTTGAAGTTGACTACTACATTCCAGGCTGTCCGCCTATAGGCGAAAAAGCCTGGGAAGCCTTAATAGCGCTTATTAAGGGTGAGAAGCCTCCAAAGGGTACAGTACTAACGGCTGATGAGAGAACAGTTTGCGACAGCTGCCCACGGGTGAAAGAAGAGAAGAAAATTAAGGAGCTTAAGCGAATCTACCAGGTTATCCCAGACCCTGAAAAATGCTTCCTTGAGCAGGGAATCATATGTATGGGGCCTGCTACCCGGGGGGGTTGCGACGCCCAATGCATAAAGGCTGGGCTTCCATGCAAAGGATGCTTCGGACCAGCACCCAATGTTGAAGACCAAGGAGCTCGAATGCTTTCAGCTTTAGCCTCCATAGTTGAGGTTAACAGCGAAGAAGAGGCTAAGAGGTTTGCTGAGAGTGTAGCCGACCCAGCTGGAACTTTTTACCTTTTCAGCCTTCCAAGCTCCATGCTTAAGAGAAGAGTGAAGTAGCGATGGGACTGAAAGAGATAAGTATTGAGCCCATAACTAGGCTTGAAGGCCACGGGAAAATCACTATATTCTTAGACGAGGAAGGCGATGTGAAGAACGCCTACTTCCAATTTCCAGAGCTGAGAGGCTTTGAAAGATTCTGTGAGGGACGCCAGCCTGAGCTAATGCCAGACATAACTTCACGGATATGTGGGGTCTGCCCCGTAGCCCACCATATGGCTTCAACTAAGGCCCTAGACGACCTCTTCGGCCTGGAGCCAACCTCAGTAGCCAGGAAAATACGTGAATTAATGTACTATGCCTTCTATATAGCTGACCACTCCACCATCTTTTACGTACTTTCAGCTCCAGACTTCGTAGTTGGCCCACAAGCCCCACCAGCCGAGCGGAACATTGTAGGCCTTCTAAAGAGGGTTGGGGCTGAAACCGGGAGATATGTACTCCAGCAACGGATGAACGCCTATGAAATCATGGCGATTATTGGGGGTAAGAAGGGCCATCCAACTTTTGGTATTCCAGGCGGAGTGGGAAAACCCCTAACCGAAGAGGAGAGAGCTAAAATTGAGCAGCTTGCGAAGGAAGCTGTGGAGTTCGGAAAGTTCACGGTTAAATTGTTCAAGGATGTGGTTGTGGGCGACCCTGAATACCTCAACCTAGTAAAAAGCGAAACCTATTATTTGAAAACTTATT
>QMXU01000043.1 GCA_003662305.1 Candidatus Hecatellales archaeon | reverse complement strand
GCTGCTGTTTCAACGGGGACTATTCCTCCGGCGGCTGTCATAATGAAGAGCCGTGCCCTGAAGCCTTCCGCCTTCAGCCCTTCCGTCAGCTCTTCCATGTATCTTTCAGTTTTAGGCCTTGTGTAGGCGTTTACAACGGTTGTTGAGGTTCTCTCATATTCTCTCCAAGCTGGCAGAACAGCTGAGGAAAGGGAAACCCTCATGTTCGGCGCTGATTTACTTGCGATTTCCTCGATTTCCTTTTCATGCTTGGGGTTACTGTAGGAGTGGATGAGGCAGACTGCTATGGATTCAACGCCAAGCCCGGCTAGCTCGCGGATTAAGGTTTCAACCTCTTCACGGTTAAGCTCCTTCAGGATTTCCCCGTTGAAGGCTGTCCGCTCGTCTACTTCTCTTCTGAGGTATCTGGGGACCAGCGGGGGAAGCCTCTCCTCGAAGATGTCGTACTGGGTTACCCTTCGCTCCCTTCCTATTTCCAGCACATCACGGAATCCCTTGGTGGTTATCAGGGCGGTTTTCGCCCCTTTCTGCTCTATAACCGTGTTGGTTACCACTGTTGTGCCGTGGATGGCGAAGGTAAGCTGGCCTGCCTTAACGTTGCTTTCAGCCAGCAGCCTTTTTAACCCTTGAAGTGCACCGACATTCGGGTTTTTAGGTGTTGAAGGAACTTTCACTATGCGTATTTCCCCGGTTGCCTCGTCAGCCATAACAAGGTCGGTGAAAGTTCCTCCGATGTCGAATCCTAACCTGTAACCTCCCCCTTCAGAAACCATTTTGCAACCCACAGTTGCTCGCTACTAATTTTGAGTTTAGGGACAGCAATATTAAAGTTACTGGTTGACTGTTTAACTTATTGAAACCTTGGCTACACCCTTAACCTTAAGGGCTTCGGACACCACTTCGCCGGGTATTTTCTTTTCCACTATGAGAGTTAGCTTAGGCTCAGGGTGAAGCTCAGGATCGTCAACTATGGCCTGCCTTATGCTTATCCCCCTTTCAGCCAGCAGTTTAGCTACTCCCGCAAGAATACCCGGCATCCTAGCGTCCATCGGCGTGATTTCTAGGGCGCTGAACCCCAGATAGTGGGCGACCTCCTTTAGCGAGTGGCCTGCGGAATTTAGATTTTGAAAAATTGTTTTAAGCTCGCGGTTGCCTTCGATGCTCTGGATCGTCTGAATTACTGTTCTCCTGTCGACTCCCACGGCTTTCGCGATTTCGGTGGTGCTGATTTTGAATTTGTTACAGTAGATTTTCCCATCGCGGATTCCAAGCCCGTTTTCGATGAGCGCTCGCACTACTGCCAGTCTTCTGGGACGCCCTTCGAAATACTTCAGAACCTTAATCCACATAAATGTACATTTACATTTAATTCTACTTAAATATGTTGTTTAAAGCCCACAAGAAAACTTCTCTGACTTAAAATCGTTATATATTTTTAATTACGCATAGTAAGGTTTTTATATTCTTCGCGCACCTCAAATACTCCTTGGATACTGCGGAGGAACACTTCTATGGAACCCCCGTTTAAGCCCTGGCAACCTTACAGGGGCATCATCATTCTGATCGTCGTAGTCTTCATGGCGATGGTGACCTTCCTGATGGCAACGAACCCTCTAAGTTGGGTCATAAAAATCTCAGAGTACAACATGGTTGCAGTGTTATACCTGGTATTCCTGCTATTCTTCACAGGAGCGCCCTTCCAAGGAGGATGGTTCGGAAACAAGCTTAGGGAGAAATACGGGCCTCGCGTGCCGTGGCCCCTCATCTTCAACACGATATTCCTGCTGGTTTTCGTACCGTTGACCTTCTGGATATTCCAGAACATTGTTGGACCATCCTTCCCATGGATGCTCTTCTTCGAAATACAGTGTCTATACGTGTTTTTAACCATCGCACTGCTCTTCAACAACTGGCCTCTTCAAAGGCTTAAGCAGCCTTACCAAGGCATAGGCCTGCTGATACTGGGGTTGGTGGTAGGCTGGATACTCTACGTAGGCTTTCACAACTACACGCCGTTCTATGAGGGAGCCAAGGCCATGCCTCCCGAAGTCTTAGCCGTGCTTCTGCCTAAGCCTCCTGGACCATGGCTGGAAGCCATAAACCCGCATGGAATGGTTGAAGCCTTCCTGATGGCAACCTTGAACACCATGTTCATCCTCTACCTGATGATAATCTTCTTCCTCTTCGACATGTGGCCCTTCAGACTTCTAAAGAAGCAGCCTTGGATAGGCCTTTCCGCTACCGCGGTAACCATAATACTTAGCATTGTAACATGGTATGCGGCATTAGCTATATACCCGCAGATAGTCATCGTGGACCTAGGCTTGCTGGCGAAGGCTGGCTTCGCGCCTCCGGGAGCCAGCGGGCTTGCGCCGTTAGCAGCCTTACCGCCGCCAGCAGTCACCAGTATTGTTATGCTCCATGTTCTTGGGGCATACGAAGGCCCGCTGATATGGGCAACTCTGGTGTGGGCTGCGATTTTCATGGGGTGGCCTACCCTGCACTTTTCCGCTTTAGGACACCAGCCCTACAACAGGCAGCCTGTGAAAGGCTTCCTACTGCTGGTTCTGGCCATAATAACCGCAGTTATAGCCTACTACGGCATGTACGGGGTTGGAATGGCCATTCAGCCTCCCATCGCATGGCAGGTTCCAGGCATGATACCACCTCCCTACTTCATCTTCCTATGGCTGGTCATATGCTGGCTCCCAGGATTCTCAGTGTACACCGTGTACTATGCTGTAGCCTGCGAGGGCTGGCCTCAGCCGCCTACTGGGTCGCCTCCACCAGACATAACTCTGCAAGAGCTCGGTAAGCCTGCTATACCTCTGGAAGAGAGGAGGAAGGGAGAATTGAAAGCCAAATATATTTACAGTTAGGTAGGAGGTAGAAGAATTATGGCTGAAGCTAGAAAAATACTGTTACCAGCTGATGAATTTCCAAAAACTTGGTATAACATAGTACCTGACATAGCGAAAACAGGCAAGAAACTTGCAGAGCCAAAGGATTCGGGTAGGCTTAACCGCATGAAGGAGTATGTGGCGCCGTCGCTTCTAGCCCAAGAAAAGTCTGGAGCCATAGAGGTACCAATTCCTGATGAGGTGAGGATACATCTCATCAGGACTGGTAGACCTACACCCCTACAACACGCTGTTAGGCTTGAAAGCCACCTTAAAACCCCAGCTAAAATCTATTACAAGCGTGAGGACATAGGATATAGTACTGATAGCAAGCTTACTACGGCAGTAGCCCAAGCTTATTACGTTATCAACGATGGATTCGAAAAAATTGTTGGTGGCGGAGGAGCCCGTTGGGGAACATCCCTCTCTATTGCAGCGACTAGGATAGGATTAAAATGTGATTTTATCATGCCTCAGTCATACCTCACCTTAAAGGAACCCCATAGAATTCTCATGGAAGTAAACAAGACAAATGTTTTCGGCTCACCATCAGACCTCACAGAGGTGGGGAGGAAGGTTAAGGAGTCAAAGAAGTATGAAACAGGAAATATTTCGCTTGCAATGTCAGAAGCCGTGGAGAGGGCTATGGAAGAGAAAAAGTCAGCATTCTCTTTCGGCTACCTTTTTAACTTCGTTATGCTACATCAAACACTCTCAGGTGTAGAGGCTAAAAGGCAGTTCGAAATGATAGACAGATACCCAGATGTCGTCATATGCCCAATAGACGACTTCGGCTTTGCTTTACCTTTTGTGGCTGATAAGCTGGCTGGGAAAAAGCCAGAAACTAGGTTCATCGTTACTCAGTCAAAGTATGTTCCAGTTCTCACGGAGGGAAAACTTGACTACGATCACGCTGACTACGCAGAGTTAACACCACTCTACAGATTTCATACGTTGGGCCGCTCCTTTGACCCTCCCATGATACATGCCGGTGAAATGAGATATCATGGTGTTCCACCTATTCTAAGCCATCTTGTCGAAGCCGGGATCGTTGAGGTTAGAACTTACGCTCAAACAGAATGCTTCGAAGCAAGCTGGGAATGGTGCAGACAGCAGGGAGTTATACCAAGCCATGAAACCCAGTATGTGATTAAAGCTGTCATAGACGAGGCGGTTAAGGCGAAGGAAGAGGGAAAAGAAGAGGTTATAGTTTTCAACAATGCTGGACATACCATGCTAGAGTCAAGTGGCTACCTTGAACTCATCGTGGATAAAAAGTTAAAGTTACCCTGAACAGGAGGTGGACAGCTTGGAGCTGGGAAGAAAAGTTGAAAGAGTTCAAAAGGTGTTTAAGGAGGCTAAGAAGAAATTTAATCCTCCAAGAGAGGAACGGATGATCAAGGTAGAGTTGCCTGAAGATGAAATACCAACATCCTGGTATAATATACAAGCAGACCTTCATAAATGTGGGATGAAGCTCCCCTTCCCAACAGGACCTGGAATGGCTAACCTCCCCCTAATATTTCCACCGTCCCTGCTAAGCCAAGAATTAACCAAAGACCGTTGGGTTAAAATTCCAGAAGAATTGATGGAAATCTACAGGATTTGGAGGCCAACTCCCCTCTACAGGTGTAAGAGGCTTGAAGAATACCTGAAAACGCCTGCACGTATTTACTGTAAATCTGAATACGTGAGCCCTCCTGGAAGCCATAAGCCTAACACGGCTGTAGCCCAAGCCTACTTCAACATGAAGGATGGTTTTGAAGGTGTAACCACGGAAACCGGTGCTGGACAGTGGGGTTCAGGCTTATGTTTCGGTGCAGCCTTAGTAGGCATAAAATGCGACGTCTTCATGGTAAGGGTCTCATACTACCAGAAGCCTGGCAGAAGGGTTATGATGGAATCCTGGGGAGGAAGAGTTGTACCTTCCCCCTCGGCGCCTCCTGAAAGAATCTACGAGGATATGGTAACTGAAACGGCTAAGAAGGCTTTAGCTGAAGATCCCAACCATCCTGGTTCACTTGGCTGGGCAATATCGGAAGCTATTGAACACGCGTTAAAGAAGCCTTATCCACTCAACTATTCGCTTGGAAGCGTTCTAAACCATGTTTTGATGCACCAGACAATAGTTGGGCTGGAAGCATACAAACAATATGAACTAATAGACGAATATCCTGACATAATATTCGGATGTACGGGTGGAGGTAGTAACCACTGCGGACAGGCTTTCCCCTTCATCAAGGATAAGTTGGATGGAAAAAAGCCTGACCTGAGAATCGTTGCCTGCGAGGCCTTATCCTGCCCGAGACTTACAAGGCCTAAGTATATTGGCTACGACACTGGAGACACTATTGGGTATACGCCACACATATGGATGCATTCGCTGGGCTGCGACTTTGTCCCAGCGAAGATTCACGCCGGAGGACTGCGATATCATGGTATGGCCCCCCTACTCTGCGTCTTAATATACTCGGGGTACCATGAAGCCCAAGCTTTCCCACAGACAGAAATATTTGAAGCTGGCCGGATACTCTCAATGACAGAAGGCTTTTTAACGGCTCCAGAAACCTGCCACTGCTGGACTGGAGCCATTAGAGAGGCTAGACGATGCGCCGAAACAGGAGAGGAAAAAGTAATACATGTTGCTGACAGCGGCCACGGCTGGGTTGACGTCAGAGGATACGATGAATACTTGAAGGGCAAACTAGAGGTTCTCCTATGACTGCCAAAAATTCCCCCTTTTTATTTTTTTAAAAGTTTTAGGGTGAAAATAAGGCTCCAAAGGATTTCTAACATAGAATTAAGCTTTTCGGTGGGAAGCGTATATGAAGAAGCTTGGTTTCATTGTAAATCCCATCGCTGGTATGGGAGGCCGTGTTGGACTTAAAGGAACAGACGGGAAGGAGATTCTTCGAAAAGCTTTGGAATTGGGGGCAGAACCCATAGCTCCAGCTCGAGCCGTTGAAACTTTGAGAGGACTGAAACCTCTCAGCTACCTTATAGAATTGGTAACCTACCCGGATGAAATGGGGGAAGCTGAAGCGAAGGAAGCTGGATTTTCACCAATAGTTATAGGGTCTATAACGCCGGGTAGAACTACGGCTGAAGACACTAGGAAAGCTGCGAAGGAAATGATGGAGATGGAGGTTGACATCATAGTTTTTGTGGGTGGTGATGGAACTGCCCGGGACATTTGCAGTGTTGTTGAAACTAACATGCCTGTTTTAGGTGTACCTGCAGGAGTTAAAGTTCACTCAGCAGTCTTCGCCATAGATCCCGAAGGTGCCATTCGGCTTTTAACTTCCTTCATTCAAACGGGTTTACCTCTAACTAGGGCTGAAGTCATGGATATAGATGAGGAAGCCTTCAGGATGGGTAGAGTTTCAGCTAAACTCTTCGGTCACATGCTTGTACCCTTTGAAATTGACCTAATACAGCCCACTAAAATTTCAAGTCCAGCAACACAGGAAGAAAAAGAGCACCAACTCTCCATTGCAAGGTATGTTGTGGAGAAAATGGAACCTGATACCATTTACATACTGGGACCCGGAACAACTGTTAACACTATAGCTGAGATTTTGAAGGTCAGAAAGTCGCTGTTGGGAGTAGATCTGGTGCAAAATCGAAGACTTCTTGGGTTTGATGTTAATGAAAGACAAATTTTGTCGAGAATTAGAGGTGAAAAAGTTAAGGTTATTGTGACACCTATAGGAGGTCAGGGCTTTATCTTTGGGAGAGGTAACCAGCAGATAAGCCCAGCTGTTCTGAAGGCTATTGGAAAAGAAAACGTTATTGTGGTCGCTACCCCAAAAAAGCTTCAAACCCTTAAAAAGTTGAGAATCGACACTGGTGACCCTGAAGTTGATAAGTGGTTTAAGGGATCACTCCGCGTAATCGTAGGGTATGGCAAAGAGCAAGAAATGCGAGTAGAATAAGCTTGCTTTAGAAAAGTTTTAAATATTTTTTTAAGGAGTGATATATGGAAGCACATTAAAGGTGGGAATTATGAATTTATTTGACCTAGCTAAAAAATTTGCTGAGAAAAACCCTGAGTATTCGATTACTGTGGAAGAGGAGATGCCAGGAGTTATAACGGACACCATTATGAAGGTTGAAAAACCAAAGATTACAATTTACCTTAGGCCGCGACTGGGCTTCGTTACAACCTCTCCAAATAAAGATAAGTCCTTCGCTAAGAGGGTTAAAGGCCTCGTTGAGGAGGCAGCAAAGGATGGAATTGAACTGCATATTGAACCAACTGAAACCCGCCTAGTAGTATCAAAGGTTAAAAACTTTGAAGAGGCGGTGAACTCTGCTGAGAAGATATTATCTTTCCTTAAAAAGCACAATTTAGAATGGGGCTCGTAAAGGCACGGTTAACCGACAAATCTTTCCTATCTTTTTAGGTGGAGGAAAATGGTTAGAGAATTGTCTGATGAGGCTAGGGCTTTCCTGAATCGTATTATAGAGCAGTCGATAACCTATAAGATTGAGAAGGTGGGTGAAGGAGGCTACCAAGTCATCGGTATACGTGCAGGCAGAGTAGTCTGGAAAAGCCGTATCGTTTCAAGCCTTCAAGAAGCAAACCAAATCATCATAGAAATGGTTGACGTGGGGGTTTAGTGGGAAAAAAGCCCGAGCTACTTGAGAGGTTTCTTAGGCCTTGTGTAGATAGTTTTGCAGTCTTCGTAGAGCAGACATTCTCTGCAAGCTTCATTTGTTTCGCTAGGAACCGCCGGTTCCAGTTTTACCTCGTACCCCAGTGACTCGTATAGCTCTACTGCCTCACTCAGTCTGGGTTCGCTTGCAGTGAACTGCCTTATCCACCCTTGCTTCCGAAGCTCTTCCTCCCTAGGCGATTTTCCACCCATCTAGTATAGGTCCTCCTCAAGCTCCACATTCTGTTCAGGAAGCTTCCCATGCTTTTTAATGTATTGCTGCAGAAGCTCGCTTTCCCTCATCGTAAACATTTTCGCCTCCTCGTACATGAAGTATTTGGCTTTAGGATTGGAAAGCTGTGCTTCTAGGTCCTTTCTCAGGTTGCTGGTTCCCTTTATGTAGATTACAGCCTTGTTCTCGTCTAGAAGCTGGAAAACTCCTTCAGCCTCGGGAGCTTGCGCCACGTTTTCCTCTGTCAGCTTCAACCATTTCTCCGGCGGCAGTATAGGCGGAGATATCAGCAGTCTTAAGTCGCACCTTAGGCATCTTCCCGCCTCTTCAACCGCCATCTTCTCGTTGAAGCCAAGCTCAACCTCAGCGAAGTTTCCTTTACGTTTTTCTAGGGGCAGACGGGGCATTTTAACGCGGGGCTTGTAGGCGAAGCCTTCCTCTCTTCCAAGCCAGTGGCTTATCTCCCCAATGTCTGCGAAGCTGTCTTCCAAGGTTCCGGTTCCTCCAAGATACCTGTCTATGGC
>QMXU01000042.1 GCA_003662305.1 Candidatus Hecatellales archaeon | reverse complement strand
GCTTATAGTCAAGCATGGAGTTGACCACATCCCTATTGTTAGAGGCGACGGAAAGCTTCTTGGAATAGTCACCTCTTGGGACCTGGCGAAAGCCCTAGCTGAAGATAAGCACACCCTCCAGGAGGTCATGACCTCCAGGGTTATAGTGGCTAAACCAGATGAGGCCGTAGACGTGGTGGCTAGGAGGTTTCTCCAATACAAGATTTCAGGTATGCCCGTGGTGAATGAAGAACTCAAAGTTCTAGGCATAGTTACCACCGACGACCTAGCGAAGCTTGTTAGAGGTAGAAGGCAGGGTGAAACAAGATGAAAATTAAGATTCTTTACGCCCATGAAAAAGTTAAGAAGCCTGTCCTGTCCACGGTTATCCTGAAAACCAATGTTCCCTTAAACATCTTGGAGGCAACGGTAACTCCGAGTAAAGGTGAAATGGTTGTAGACGTTCCTGCCTCCGGAAGACAGCTTGAAATGGTTATTGAAGCCTTGAAGGCTGAAGGGGTTGAAGTTAAAGAGCTGGGGCCAACCATCGAAGTAGTCAAAGACAAATGTGTCCTATGCGGAGCCTGTGTTTCCCCATGCCCTACCGGAGCCATAACGCTTACCATGGAGAAGCTTGAAATAGACGAGCAACTCTGCGTTCGATGCAAAGCCTGCGTTGTCGCCTGCCCCTTCAAAGCCCTAAGCATGGCTACCATGAGCTGAAAGGAGATGAGAAGGGGGTTGAAGGCTGAATACCGGAACGGAGTTTACAGGGTTAGAGTTAGACTTGGCTACTCAAACCTGCTTGTGGCAAGCGATAGGGCTGAAGGAGTTTCAGCCGCCATAACAGCTCTAACCTGCCATAAAGCCCAGCTTCAAGCCTACCTCACCCATAACCCCCTATACCGCTACAGCCTTGAACCCGTCGAAGTAGAAGACTGGGCTCCCCAAGTAGTCAAACTGGCAGCTGAAGCCGCCTGGAAGGCTGGAGTTGGACCCATGGCAGCCATACCGGGAGCCCTAGCCGAACTAGCCCTGAAAACCCTAACCCAAACCGGGGCGAAAATAGGCCTGGTGGAAGACGGCGGGGAAATAGCCGCACACTCACATAAGCCTTTAACCCTAGCCATCTACGCTGGTACATCACCTTTATCGGGGAAAGTAGGCTTCCACCTTGCCTCCGAAGACTTCCCCTTGGGCGTAGCTACAAGCTCAGCCACGGTAAGCCACGCCATAAACTTCGGTGAAGCCGACGCAGCCGTGGTGGTAGCTGACTCAGCAGCCCTAGCCGACGCAGCAGCTAAAGCCGTGTGCAACATGGTTAAAGGCAGCACAAGCGAGGCCGTGAGGAAAGGCTTAGAAAAAGCTGAAGAAATCGAAGGCGTAAGAGGCGCCCTAATAATCTGCGGAAGCCACCTTGGCACAGTTGGAAAACTACCAAAAATAATTAAGCTCGAAGGAGAACCCCGAAAAATTCTAGAAGCCGCCCTACACTTCCACGGGTAAACTCACGCTGGAAGCCTCCCTAAGCTTAAGGGAAAGTTTTTAGAGGTTATACGCGGCTTACTATGTTAGCCTCAAGTTTCGGTGGTGCCTAATGGTTGGTAGTATAGCCGTTTTAGGAGGAGGTAACGGAGGCCACGCCATAGCAGCCGACCTGTCGCTGGCAGGCTTCAAAGTGAACATTTTCGAGCTGCCCCAGTTCGTCGGAGAATCCTTCAGAGAAGTTATGAGGCGTGGGGAAATCGAAATTTTAGGGAAGGCCCGTGAAGGAGTTGCCAGGCTGAATAAGGCAACCACCTCCATCTCTGAAGCCCTAGACGGCGTTGAGCTTGCCCTTATAGCCGTCCCAGCCTTCGGCCACGCCACCTTCGCCGAAATCTGCGCCGAACACTTAAAGAAGGCTTCGGGGAGGCCGCCTGCCCTGGCGCTCATGCCTGGCACTGCTGGCTCCCTTGAGTTCATGAAAACCTTCAGGGAGAAAGGCGTGAAGGCTCCCATAGCTGAAACAGCAACCCTGCCTTACGGGTGTAGAATGCTGGAGCCGGCTAAAGTTATAGTTTACGTTACAGCTAAGCTTCTGCCGGCAGGAGTGCTTCCCGCAAGGCAGACGGAGGAAATCGTCGGCATGCTGAAGCAGCTTTACGACGAGGTTTGCCCTTGCAGGAACGTTTTGGAGGCAGCCCTTAACAATCCTAACCCTATCACTCATCCCGCAGCAACCCTTCTCAACGTTGGAAGAATAGAGTATGCTAAAGGAGAATTCTACCTTTACAAGGAGGGCATAACGGCTTCCGTCGCAAGAATCTACGAAGCCCTAAACAGGGAGAGAAACGCCCTATGCCAAACCCTAAACCTGAAAATCTTCGAGTGTGGAGAGCAGCTTACAGAGATGGACAGGATAATCCAGATGGGGCTGCTCTTCGGTGCCGGCTGCTGGGAGGAGGCAGGTGTGAAGATGAAGGGGCCAACCCATGTACGCGACAGGTACGTGACGGAGGATGTGCCCTACGGCCTGGTTTTCATGGCTTCCCTAGCCGACATGCTGGGCGTTCCAGCCCCTGTAATGAAGTCTATAGTCACACTTTTCTCAGCGATAAACCGTGAAGACTATTTCGCTAAGGGTAGAACCGTGGAGAAGCTTGGAATAGCAGGGCTAAGCCTCCAGGAGCTTGAGAAGTATCTGCAGGAGGGAGAAAGATAAAAAGGTGGGGGGAAGCCCTTTCCATCCTACTCTTTTATGTTCACCGTTCCTGTAAGCCCGTTGTAGAAGCCTATCTGCTTCTTCTGTCCTTCTACAACCTTGTAGATTCCATAGTCCATCATGCTTAGGTCTCCGTTCTCGTCGAGAAGCTTCCAGCCTGTAAGCCCATGGTAGCGTTTAGCCACTTCAGGTATGGCCTTAGCTATGGCTTCTCCATCATATTTTCCAGCGGCTATAATCGAGAGCACGGCAACCCAGGCGCAGTCGTAGGCTACATCCGTGTAGACTATGTAGTCTCGCCCCTCCTTAGCCTTAAACCTCTCCTTGAACTCCTTGGTTAACGGGTTCTCCTCGAAGGCGGGCTCCGTCCAGTAGTATCCCACCTTCTCCATGAAGGCTTTCAGCTCAGGGTCCTTCACAGCCTCCTCCAAGTATACCGGAGGCGTTTCAGGGGCAATCCACCTCACCGAGCATAGAGTTGGGTCTCTGGCAGCCACCTTCAGGATTTCTAAGCCCTCTCCGAAGAGCACGTTGACAACGGCGGTTTCAGGTCCAACGCCTAAAGCCTTAACCTTGTCGCTTAAAGCCCTGACAGCAGGCTCGTAGGGTGGCGCCTCCGGAGCGTAGGATATGAGCTCAACGGTTCCACCCAGCTTTTCAAATTCCTTCTTGAAGGATGTGGCTACACCCTTACCGTAGTCGTCAGCCCTGTATATGGCAGCCACCTTCTTTATGCCATAGTAGTTTGCGATGGTAGCCATGGCCTTCGCCTGCAGGGAGTCCGGCGCTGTAATCCTGAAGATGTAGTCTGGATATGCGAGGAACGGGCTTGTACCCATGACTACGGCTGGAATCCTCTTAGCGTTCAGGTATTCTCTGGCTCCAGCAATCTCTATGCTCCCAACCATTCCGATTATCACTTTAACCCCGTGGACTTCAACCAGCGTTTCACAGGCCTTTCTCGAGCCTTCCTCCGTGGTCTTAGAGTCAAGTATTATCACGTCGAACTTGTAGGGCAACCCTATTTTTTCAGCCCAAGCGTTTATGTCTTCCATAGCCATTTCAATGCCTATTTTCTCATCTCTTCCGGGTGCCGCCAGGCCTCCTGAAAGGGGCAGAACCGCTCCAATAGTTATCTTCTCAGGTAGAGCTGTAGGTGCTGGTGTAGGCGGTGCCACCACGGTTAAAGCAGCATAGCTTACCACTGCCCCTATGAGCAGGCCTATGATGAAGGCGACAGCCGCGTAAGCTTTTAAACCTGCCATAGTTAGCCACCG
Organism: Candidatus Hecatellales archaeon; assembly: GCA_003662305.1. Lineage (GTDB taxonomy): Archaea > Thermoproteota > Bathyarchaeia > Hecatellales > Hecatellaceae > B25. The sequence goes on along the minus strand of QMXU01000042.1, from coordinate 4,428 downwards.
GTAAAGGTTTAGCAGGGACTTTTCATATAAGCCTTTTCACCATCCGTTTAGCTGCTGGAGAAAACTGGGGAACGCTTATAATATCCTTAACGATATACCGTAAATCCGGGAGCTCCACCGCAAGAAGCCTTCCCACCTGCAAGGAGGAATAAAAGTGAAACATGTCAGGGGCGGACGGCTTAAAGTGCTGGAAAAAAGCCAGGTATACGCTGTTCACATGGCAACCCTAGAAGTCCTCGAGCATGTAGGCGTTAACGTTAAATCGGTTAAAGGGCTGAAGCTGCTGGATGAAGCCGGAGCCGACGTCGACTTCAAACGGCAGATTGCGAGAATTCCCTCCCACCTCGTGGAGGAAGCTCTCAGCAAAACTCCGAAAAGATTCACCTTCTTTGCCCGAAGGCCTGAATACCACGTGAAGATGGAGGGTGAAAGAGTTCACTTCAGCCTTGGAGGCCTCCCCACCAACATTATCGACTTAGACGGGAAGCGTAGGCCAGCTTTAATGAAGGACGCTGAAAACGTGGTCAGACTTATGGACGCCTTGGAAAACGTCAGTCTAGTTGACGGAGGAGTTTACCCGACGGACATACCGGACCAGGTTAACCACGCCTACCAGTTTCTGGCCAGAGTGGAAAACATGGAGAAAACGGGTGTAAGCTGCCTTGTTCAAGGGGTAACCGTGGCAAGAGACCTCCTAGCCCTCGCCTCCATAGTTCAAGGCGGCATCGAAGAATTGAAAAGGAGGCCTTTCATCTACGGGCATGTTAACCCTGTAAGCCCGCTTACCCATGACAAGCTTCAGACGGAGGGCTTCCTAGAGTTCGCGAAGCACGGGCTTCCCTTAGGCTTTTCACCTGAAGTTCAGGGGGGCGCCACAGGGCCGGCTACCCTAGCAGGAATCCTCGTCCAGCAGAACGCTGAAATCCTCAGCGGAATAACCATGGCCCAGCTGGCAGCCGAATCCAGAAGGCGTTCACCAGTAATCTACGGCACTGTTTCCTCCATCTTCGACATGAAGACAGGCGTCTACGTGCTTGGGACAGCTGAATGCGGCCTAATCAACGTGGCTTCAGCCCAGATAGCCCGCTACTATGGGCTGCCTACGCGTGGAACAGCCGGCGTAACTGACTCTAAAACCTTGGATGCACAGCTCTACGAGGCCGGCGTAACGCTTCTGATGGCTGCCCTAGGCGGAATAAACTTTATTCTTAACGCTGCCGGAGCCATGGAGCCTGGGGTGATGGCTTTAAGCTACGCGAAGATGGTGATAGACAACGACCTAATAGGCATGGTTACGAGGATTCTGGAGGGCATAGAGGTTACAGATGAAACTTTAGCTGTGGACGTGATAGGAAAGGTTGGCCCGGGAGGCTACTTCCTCACCCAGAAGCACACTCGAGAGTTCTTCAGGAAAGAGTTCTACTTCCCGGCTTTAAGCGACAGAACCTCCTATGAAAGCTGGATGAAGCGTGGAGGAAAAGAACTTGGCCAGGTAGCCTTAGAAAGGGCGAGGCAACTATTAAAGGAGCATCAGCCTCAACCCCTAGAAAAAGAGGTCAGACTGGAACTCAGAAGAATGGTGAAGAAAATAGAGCGGAGAGAGCTTAAAGGAGGCAGACCGTAAAGAAGGTCTAACTTTTAAATTTTCCCGTAGTAAGGTAGAGTTTAAGGTGTGGTGACGGCTGGTGGAAGCCGTCTGGGGTTGGAAGGGAAATGCTTGATGTGCTCGTTGGAGGGCTGATGGCCACCCTGCTGGTTGGCTCCCTCTACACGCTTATGGCTTTAGGCATAACTCTAACCTACTCCGTCAGCAGGTTTGCCAACTTCTCCCATGGAGAGTTCAGCGTTATAGGCATGTATATTGCGGTTGCCTGCTTTGAAGGGTTCAAGCTTCCCTACTATTTTTCTCTCCCCCTCTCATTCCTGGTTCCAGGGGCGGTTTTGCTGGTGGCCTACACCTTCGTTTATAGGCCCCTGGAAGAGCGGAGGGCTTCTCCCATCATCATAGTGGTTTCAACCTTCGCCGTAGCCATAGCGTTAAGATACGTCGTATACATATGGGTTGACGGCTACAGCAGGGAGATAGGCAGAAACCTTCTCGCCTATCCTCCGCTGATTACCAAGCCTTTAGCCGTCTTCCACGGATACACCATAGCCGACAACTTCGTCCTCGCCTTAGTCATCATGGTTGCACTCACCTCAGCCCTCCACTTCTTCCTCCACCAAACCAAAACCGGTAGGGCTATCCGGGCTATCGCCGACAATGTTGACCTAGCCCGAAGCAAAGGGATTAAAGCCTCCCTCATCAAAAGCTTCACCTGGTTTATGGCTGGAGGGCTGGCGGGGGTTGGAGGAGTCTTCTGGGCGACCTACACAACCATAAGCCCTGAAGCCGGGTGGCTTGTGCTTCTTAAAGCCTTCGCAGCAGCCATCATAGGCGGAATGGTCAGCATAAACTGGACCATAGCCGGAGCCTTCATCATAAGCTTCTCCGAGAACGTTCTCATGCGGTTCGTATGGCTCTTCTTCGGGATAAGCCTAGCCTACCAGCCTTTAATATCCTTCCTGGCCATAGCCATCGTGCTACTGCTAAGACCTCAGGGGCTTATGGGCATAAAGCTTAGGAGGGCTTGACGAATGGACGTTGCCTCCTTCGCCATAAGCATAATGACCTGGTTTGGCATCTACGCCCTCCTCTCGCTGAGCTTAAACCTTGAACTCGGCTACACTGGCATACCAAACTTCGGGAAGGTTGCCTTCTTCGGGATAGGAGCCATAGCCAGCGGTGCACTGGCTTCAAGGCTTATGCTGGCCATAGCCGGAATGCCCATAGACATAAGCAGCAGGGAAGCTCTCTTCAAGGCTGGAGACCTCATAGCTCAAACCCCCCTAACCTTCCCCATTTTCATCTTCTCCATAGTGGTTGGAGCGTCAGTTGCAGCCGTATTCGGCTACCTTTCCTCCTACCCTGCGATAAGGCTTAAAGCCGACTACCTCGCCATAACCCTGCTAGCCTTCGGAGAGGTTGTAAGGATAATAGCGAGAACCGACGAGAGCATTATAAACGGCCCCTACGGCGTCATAGGCATCCTTAACCCCTACAGGATTCTAGGAGGCTTCCAAACCTCCCTGCTTTACGCCGTCACCGTATGGGTAATCGTAGCCCTGGTCTTCCTCTTCATCTACAAGCTCATCAACTCCCCCTATGGAAGAGTTCTGAAAGCAATAAGGGAAGACGAGCTTGCAGCTGAAAGCCTTGGAAAGAATTCCGTGAAAATCAAACAGCAGGTGATGATTATAGGGTCTGCCATCGCAGGAATGGCTGGAGCCATATACATCCACCATACTGGAAGCGTTCAGGCGGACACCTTCGTCCCCCTCATAACCATCTACATCTGGGTTATGGTTATGCTGGGAGGCAGAGGAAGCTACATGGGAGCCCTAGTCGGCTCAGGAATTTTCGTGGTCATGGACCAGGTTCTCCTAGCAGTAGCAACCACCTACAAGGAAATCCTCTTCATAAACGTGAACTACCTGAAGCAGATAATCTTCATGCTAATTCTAATCTTCGTAATCATGAAGATGCCTCACGGAGTGGTGAAGGAGAAGGCTGTTAAAACCCCTGCCCTAAGCCTGGTTGAGGAGGAGCTTTCCCATGCTGGAAGTCGTGAAGGTAGTTAAATCCTTCTACGGGCTTAGAGCCCTCGACAGCGTCAACCTTAAAGTTGAAAAGGGGAGCATGGTAGGACTCATAGGGCCGAACGGCAGCGGCAAAACAACCCTTTTCAACGTTATATCAGGCGTTTACAAGCCTGACGAAGGCGAAATATACCTTAACGGAGAGAAAATCGCAGGCTTAACCCCTCATGAAATCTGTGGTAAAGGGCTTGGAAGATCCTTCCAGCAGCCCAGGCTCTTCAAGGAGATGACGGTGCTTGAAAACATCATGGTTTCGGCTAGAAGCCAGAAGGGTGAAAGCCTTTCAAAGGCCTTAACCAGAAGCTGGCTGGAGGAGGAAGCTAGGCTGGCTAAAAAAGCCTTCAGCATCCTCAAGTTCCTCCAGCTTGAAAGGCTTGCCTTTAACCCTGCGTCGAATATTTCCGCAGGCCAGGCGAGGCTTCTTGAAATCGCCAAGGTTCTGATGGGCGACCCGCAGATAGCTTTGCTGGATGAGCCTACTGGAGGAGTGGCTCCCCGCCTCTCAGAGAAGATTTTCGACTACATTCGGAAGATTAACAGGGAGTTCGGCGTAACCTTCCTCATAATAGAGCATAAGCTTGGAGTCTTGTTCGACTATGTGGATTACGTTTACCTGATGGACCGGGGTAAAATAGTTTTGGAGGGGAAGCCTGAAGAGGTGGCGAAAAGCTCCACAGCCCTAGAGGTGTACCTCGGTGGATGAAGTTTTAAAGGTTGACGGGGTTACAG
>QMXU01000041.1 GCA_003662305.1 Candidatus Hecatellales archaeon | reverse complement strand
TTCTAGGTGTTTATGTATCCATAATGGTCACATGTGCCATTTTCAAGACATAAACACATATTTTTAATTTTTCCACCTTCACACTTTCCAATCATTTACAAAGTTTAGCCAATAGTATCCCATATAAAATCTTAAATACAGGTTAAAGCGAAAGAGGATGATGTACTCTAAAATTAAAACCAAAAAGGGGGATTCAACCATAAATTATGACGAGCTAGTTTCTAAATGGCAGGAGCAATACAAGCAGCTTCCCGGAAGCCAGATGTTCCCAAACCTCTTCAAGCCTATAACCATTAAGCGGGTTAAAATCGCCAACCGCATCAAGTATGCCGCCACAGAGGACAACTTCAACACTCACGACGGCTTCATAACCGACAAGGATGTAGCCTATATAAGGGAGAGGGCGAGAGGCCTCGTAGGCGGAATATGCACCATCCAAGGAGTCTACATGGACCCGAAGGGCGAAGGAAAAGGCTACGTAGGGCAGGCTGCAGCCTGGGACGACAAGTTCATCCCAGGGCTCAAAAGGCTTGCCGACGCCATCCACGAGGAGGGAGCCATAGCCAACATCCAGCTGATGCACTGCGGAAGAGTTGGCGGCGTAGAACTGGAATACTGCGTAGGCCCCTCCGACGTGCCCCAAAGGCTTAGAGTTCTAAAACCAGTCAAGGAAATGAGCAAAGAGGAAATTAAAACCTCCATCAAAGAGCATGCCGAGGCTGCAAGGCGAGGTCTCGAAGCCAGCTACGACATCATAGAGATTTCAGGCATAGTAGGCTACCTGATATCCAACTTCCTCTCCAGCTACACCAACAAGCGTACCGACGAGTATGGAGGAGACATCGAAAACAGGTGCCGCTACATGGTTGAAGTCATAGAAGCCGTTAGAGACGCCGTGGGAAACGACGTACCAATATTCATAAGGCTCTGCGCTCAGGAGCTACTGGACGAGATGGGTGGAAACACTCCTGAAGAGTCCATGGTAACCTACAAGATGGCTGAGAAGGCTGGCGTAGACTGCATAAGCGTAACCCAAGGATGGCAGGAATCCCTGCACTCCGTAATCACGAGAGACATACCGCAGGGACACTGGCTTTATAACGCCAAACGCGCCAAACAGAACGTTAAAGTTCCAATCTCCATGGCTTACAGGCTTTTCAAGCCTGAAATGGCTGACAAAGCCGTAGCCGAAGGCATCATAGACATCTGGGAAATGTGCAGGCCCCTGATTGCAGACCCCTACCTGCCCAAGAAAGCCTTGGAAGGCAAACTGGAAGACATAAGATACTGCATAGCCTGCAACCTGTGCCTTGCAAGGCTTTTCAGGGATGCACCCATAACCTGCGCTGTAAACCCGCTGGTAGGCCACGAGTGGGATGAACGCTGGAAGATTAAGCCCGCTGAGAAAAAGAAGAAGGTCATGGTGGTCGGAGGAGGGCCAGCCGGACTCCAATGCGCCCTAGTCGCCGCCCAGAAAGGCCACGACGTACACCTCTACGAGATGCGGAATATCCTCGGAGGCCAAGTAGTATACGCTTCCAAGGGGCCCTACGGTGAAGAAGAGCTCTACGGCATAATCGAATGGCTTAGAAGGCAGTGCGAGATGGCTGGAGTGAAATTCCACTTGAGCACCTACGTCACGCCTGAGCTTATTGAAACCGAGAAGCCTGACGTCGTCGTCATAGCCACTGGGGTAAAATTCGTGGTGCCGAAGATTCCAGGTTCAGAGCTTCCCAACGTGGTTTTGGCAACGGACATCTTGGAGGGCAGAGTTGAAACAGGCGAGAGAGTTGTCATGTGGGGTGGAAGAGGCGACGGCATCATAGCAGCCCTATACCTGGCAACCAAAGGCAAGAAGGTTACCATCGTCACCAAGGACAGGAAGCCTGGAGTAGATGTGAACCCATCGTACATCTGGCGCTACCTGCTGAAAATAGGCCAGACAGGAGGGAAAGTGTACAGGTTCTCCGACCTTGAAGCCATAGAGGAAAACAGGGTTATCGTGAAAGGAGCCTACGGAGTTAGAATACCGGTTCCAGCTGACACCGTCGTAGTCTCCATCAGGGAGACCAGAACCGAGCTTGTGGAAGCCGCCAAAAAGCTCTGCGGGGAAGTCCATGTGATAGGTGACGCGCTGATTCCGAGAAGGCTTCATAACGCCATCCACGACGGATACCGGGTTGGCCTTAGAATTTGAGCCGTGAATGGAGGTGTGAGGAGATATGAGCTTCAACCCTGAAGAGGAGTTGAGAAGGCTCCTGGCAAGGTTTGACCTGCTAGCCGGAATAGTCAGGGCAACTTGGTACGAGTGGAGGCAGGCCGCTTTAGAGTTCGCTAAGCCTGGGACAAAGCCGTTAGACCTAGTGCTCAGAGCCTGGGAAATAGTAGGCCACGACACAGCTATGTCCTATTTCATGGCTCTCAGGAAGAACAGCCCAACCTTCCTTGAAGACCTTGGAAGGCTTATCGTCATGAGCTCCAGGGCTATGGGCGAGGACGCTGTAGTCGTGAAAAGCGACAAGCCCAACGAGGTTTTCGTCCAGTGGAACGAGTGTCCCTGGCCTGAGTTCGCCAGGCGTTACAAGGCTGACATGGAGGAAGATGTGCTGGGCTGCGACAAATGGTTCCAAACGGTCATAGAAGATGTGAACAAGCATTTCGGAACCAAGGTTAAACTTGAAACCCTGAAGGCGATTCCACGAGGAGACCCCATATGCTTGAGGAGGCTTTCCATGGAGGGGTGACAGTGCATGGTTATAGTGATCGACTACGATAAATGTCGTCCCTGCGGAATCTACAACAAGCCTGTATGCATCTTCTACTGTCCCACAGGTGCAATAATCCAGGGAAAAGACAAGCGGCCCATAGTCAACGCCTTCCTATGTGAAGACTGCTTCGAATGCGGCACCCGCTGCCCGTATAAAGCCATAAAAATAAAGGAGCAAACCTTCTAAAACCATCTTTTTTCTCACTTTTTACGGTTTTCAACGGTAATATTTAATAGGTTTAAGCTGGAAAAATTATAGACAGTTGGTGATTTCTATGCCAATCTATGTTATGTTGACAACTTTAACCAGCGAAGGCAGGAAAACCTTGAAGGAAAGGCCTGGAAGACTCTTCGAAGTTAATAGGGAAGTTGAAGGAATGGGCGCTAAAATTCTCACCCAGTATGCTGTCCTGGGACCCTACGACTTCGTCAACATTTTAGAGGCTCCTGACAACGAAACCATTTCAAGGGTTGCCGTAGAGCTTGGCTCTAGGGGGACACTTCAAACTTTAACCCTTGCAGCCATCCCAGCTGAACAGCTTGTTAAAAGTTTAGAGGAAGCACCTAAAAGGAAGCGTAGGCGGGCCAGAAAGTAGCAGCCCGCTTAAACTCCCTCTTTTTCTCCTAAAGGGAAATCTTTAATCGGCTCCCTCTCCATGTTGCGAACTGAGGTTAACCTTAGAGGGGAGCGGGTTCCGCTGGCGTCAAGCTTTGAAGGTAGGGTAGTCTTCGAAAACCTGAAAATCCTCTATGGCAGAGACTTCAGCCTTTTGGAGGGAGGCTACCTAGCCGTTGAGGAAGGCGTTATAGTTGAGGTTGGCAGAGGAAGGTTTGAAGGGAAAGCTGAAGGCAGGATTAACGGTAGAGGGCTGCTGGCAGTTCCAGGGCTGATAAACGCGCACATCCACCTCGGCGACTCGGCAGCCAAGGAGCTAAGCTTAGGTTTAACCCTTGAAAAAGCTGTTTCCCCTTCCAACGGCTTCAAGCACAGATTTCTCAGAAACGCTGAGCCTGAAACCCTAGTTTACTGGATGGAGCAGACGCTTAAGAGCATGGTTTCCTCCGGGATAACCTGCTTCGCAGACTTCAGGGAAGACGGGGTTAAAGGCGTATCCATGCTGAGGAAGGCCCTTGGAAACGTTAAAGCCAGAAGCCTGATACTGGCAAGGCCGAGCATGCCTCAAAGCCTAGGACGAGTGAAGGACGAGCTTGAAGAGCTTAAAAAGGCTGCAGACGGCATCGGGGTTGGAAGCCTAAGTCAGTTCACCGACAGCATGCTAAGCCTTATCGCTGAAAGCTTTAAGGGAGTTAAGCTTCTGGCAGCTCACGCTGCTGAGGCGGAAGCCGCCGGGGTATCGGAGGTTGAACGGGCTGTAAAACATTTAAGGGCAGACCTGCTGGTGCACATGGTTCACGTTGAAGACTGGGAGCTTGAAGCGGCTGCTAGGGCAGGGGTTGGCGTCGTGGTCTGCCCCCGGTCTAACGCCTCCTTCGGCCTCGGCCTCCCAGACTTGAAGCGTATGGAGGATTTCGGGTTGAAGGTGGGCCTTGGAACCGACAACGTCATGGTCTGCCAGCCTGACATGTTCAGGGAGATGGAGTTCACTTCCAGGGCTTTAAGGCTTAAGTATAAGGATCCTTCCTATCCTCCTCCGGAGAAGGTTTTCAGGATGGCAACGGTGGGGGCTGCTGAAGCTTTAGGACTTGACGGGAAGCTTGGCTCACTGGAGGAGGGTAAACTGGCGGATATGGTTTTCCTAGACTTGGAAGCCTCCAATGTTGCTCCCGTCCACAGCCTTATGGCAGCCCTGGTTCACAGGGTCAGCGTGGAAAACGTTATGTTGGTGGTGGTTGGAGGTAAAATAGCCTTCAGCAGGCTTCCCCTGAAGGTTTGGAAGGCTTGAACAGGCCCTACGTAGTCTTGAACGCGGCCATGAGCCTCGACGGTAAGATAGCCACGCGGTTGGGCGACTCAGAGTTTTCAAGCCCTGAAGACTGGGAGAGAGTTCACAGGCTCCGCTGCCAGGTTGACGCCATCATGATAGGTGTGAACACGGTTCTCGTAGACGACCCGAAGCTAACCGTCAGGTCAGGTGGGAAACCGCTTAAAATCGTGGTTGACAGCCTGGCTAGAACTCCTCCCACCGCCCGCATCATAACCTACCGCGGGGAAAGCAGGGTTATGGTTGCCGTTGGAGGAGAAGCCCCAGCCTACCGGGTTGAAGCCCTAAAAAAGGCTGGAGCGGAAGTTTTCAGGGCTGGAAGAAAGCGTAAGGTTAACCTTAAAATCCTGATGGGTGAGCTTCACAGGAGGGGGATTAGAAGGCTGCTGGTTGAGGGAGGAGGAAACCTGAACTGGAGCCTCCTCAAGGAAGGCCTAGTAGACGAAGTTCAGGTTGCCATCACACCGGTGCTGGTAGGCGGTAAGGAGGCTGTCTCGCTGGTTGAGGGTGAAGGCTTCGGAAAGGTCAGCGAAGCTCAAAGGCTAAAGCTTTTATCCGTCGGGAAGGCAGGCTTCAATATCCTCCTCAAATTCAAATGTATGCCAAGGGAAGGTAAGCCTTGAAGTCTAAGCTCAGCCTTAAAGCCGAATTCCTGAATATGCTTTCTCCAAAGGTTAGGGAGTCCTCCGAGAGAGTTCTCGCGGGGGAGCCTTTGAACGCTGGCCACGCCTCAGCCATTCTTCAAGCTGGGCCCTCAGAGCTTCCCGTTTTAACCTGGCTTTCAAGGACGGTTAAGCTTAAGCTTAGAGGAGGCTTCATAAGCTATTCGCGGAAGGTTTTCATACCCTTAACCCGCCTCTGCAGGAACGCATGCCTGTACTGCGGCTTCCGTGTAGACCAGCCTAAGCCGGGTGAAGTTTTCCTCAAGCCGAGGCAGGTTTTAGCCGTAGCGGAGGCTGGAGCTAGGGCAGGATGCTTCGAAGCCCTCTTCACGCTGGGAGAAAAACCTGAGGAAAAATATCCTGAAGCCTTAAAGGAGCTTAAGGGTTTAGGTTTTTCCTCCACCGTTGAATACCTTTACGAGTGTTGCAGGCTTGTCTTCAAGCGTACAGGCCTCATGCCCCACAGCAACCCAGGCATCCTAAGCTTCGACGAGCTTAAAGCCCTAAGAGAGGTAAACGTGAGCATGGGGCTGATGCTTGAAAACGTAAGCCATAGGCTCTGCAAGCCTGGAGGACCCCACCAGCCAAGCCCAGGCAAAAACCCGAAGCTCAGAATGGAAGTGCTTGAAAACGCTGGAAGGCTTAAAATAGCCTTCACCACAGGGGTTCTGCTGGGGATAGGCGAAACGGAGGCTGAGCTAGCCCAGTCGCTGGAGGCCATCCTGAAAGTCCACCAGCGGTACGGCCATGTGCAGGAGGTAATCGTTCAGCCCTTCAAGGCTAAGGCGGGCACGCCCATGGCGCACCATCCTGAGCCTTCACTCCTACAGCTTAAAAAAGCGTTGGCGGCAGCCAGCCTCCTGTACGCTGGGGAGATACCTGTTCAAACCCCTCCAAACCTCCCCGAGGCTGAAAGTCTGGCAGGCCTGGTGGAGCCTGCAATAGACGACTGGGGAGGCGTTTCCCCGGTAACCCCCGACCATGTTAACCATGAGAGGCCTTGGCCGCAGGTTGAAGCTTTACGTAGGGCTGCAGGAGCCTGGGGCTTCCCTTTAAAGGTCAGGCTTCCCGTATACCCTAAATACGTGGTTGAACGCTTAGACTTTATTCCGGAGGCCTTCAGGAAGCCGGTTGACAGGCTTACCGACAGGCTTGGCTACGTTAGAGAGGTGTAGCCCCATGGAAAAATGTAGGCTGTCTTCAGGACTTGAAAAGTTTGGGGAGCAGGTTTTCGCAGGGTTAGACTCTCAGGTGGCTGAAGCCTTAAACAAGGCCTTAGAGGGGTTAGAGTTAAGCGTGGAGGAAGCTGAAACCCTGCTTTCAACCCGGGGCTTCGAGTTTCAGGTTTTACTTTTGGCGGCTGACTGGGTTAGAAAGCGTAGGGTTGGGGAAACCGTAACCTTCGTGGTGAACAGGAACGTGAACTTCACCAACGTATGCCAGGTTAGATGCAGCTTCTGTGCTTTCAGCAGGCCTCCTAACGCTTCCGACGCCTACCTTCTCAAGCCTGAAACCGTGGCTGAAAGGGCTGCTGAAGCCTGGAAGTCCGGTGCCACCGAAGTGTGCTTGCAAGGCGGAATCCACCCTCAGATAGGGCTTGAATACTACGCTGAAGTTTTGAAGGCAGTTAAATCCGTGGTTCCAAGAATTCACACCCATGCTTACTCGCCTATGGAAGTGCACTACGCGGCTGAGAAGGCTGGAGTAAGCATAGGGGAAGCCTTGAAGGTTTTAAGGGAGGCAGGACTCGACAGCATGCCTGGAACCGCTGCGGAAATCTTGGATGACAGGGTGAGAGCTGTTCTATGCCCTCGAAAGCTTAACGTTGAAAGATGGGTTGAAGTGGTGAAAACCGCGCACAGGCTTGGAATACCGACCACCTGCACCATGATGTACGGGCATGTGGACTCGGTCAGGCATAGAGCCGGGCACCTGGCTCTCCTCCGAAGCCTACAAAAGGAGACAGGAGGCTTCACAGAGTTTGTCCCCTTAAGCTTCATCTACCCTAAAACCCCCCTATATCTTGAAGGCCTAGCCAAGCCGGGAGCCACAGGAATCGAAGACCTTAAACTTCACGCCGTGGCAAGACTTATGCTCCAAGGCTGGATAGACAACATTCAAGCCTCATGGGTTAAACTCGGCCCGAAACTCGCCCAGGCAGCCCTCTACGCGGGAGCCAACGACCTCGGCGGAACCCTCATGGAAGAAAACATTTCGAAGGCTGCCGGGGCAACCGCAGGCGAACATATGCCCCCCAGCGAACTCGTCAGAATCATAAAAGAAGCCGGGAGAACACCAGCCCAGCGCACCACCACCTACCAAATAATAAAAATCTACAGCTAAAGTTCATGCTTCACCCCGGGTTAAGAGGAGGCGAAACCTTTGGCGTGGAGGCTTCTCGAGGTGGAATGGCCGGATAAGCCCTACTATAATATGGCGGTGGAGGAGGCTGTGGCTAGGGCTGTAGGCGAGGGTGTAGCCCCCAACACGTTAAGGTTCTGGAGGAACGCCAACACCATCGTCGTAGGGAGGCTTCAGTGTGCCAGCCTTGAAGTACGCTTCAAGGAATGCTTGAAGCATGGGGTGAACGTGGTTAGAAGGTTTACCGGTGGAGGAGCCGTATACCATGACCTGGAAAACCTGAACTATGCGGTTTCCTTCAGGAGGCCAACTCCCATACCAGGCGACAGTGTAGGCCTGGGCTTCAGGAAGGTTGGGGAAGCCGTGATTTCAGGATTAAGAAGGCTTGGAATTGAAGCCGATTTCATGCCGGTTAACGATGTTCAGGTTGGAGGGAGGAAGATCTCGGGGATGGCTGGAACGCTTACCAGAAGCCTTCTATTCGTCCACGGCTGCCTCCTCGTAGGCTCAAACCTAGAAATCCTCTCCAAGGTCTTGAACGTTCCAAGAGAGAAGCTTGAGGCTAAGGGTGTTAAAGGCGTTAAAGCCAGGGTTACCACGGTTAAAGACGAGGCTGGAAGGGAAGTCTCCATGGCAGAGGTTAAGGAAGCCCTCCTCAAAGGCTTCATGGAAGCCTTCCAAGTCCCCATCAAGCTTGGAAGCCTTACCAGCTGGGAGAAGGAGGAAGCCTGGAAACTCTACCAGGAAAAATATTCAAGCTTCGACTGGAATCTCGGCCCCTGTGTCACTTGTCCTGAAAGAGATAGGGACGCCAAGATTCTAAGCCAGATAGCTGCTAAAGGGTGAAAGCCTCATGGTGGAAGCATACCGG
>QMXU01000040.1 GCA_003662305.1 Candidatus Hecatellales archaeon | reverse complement strand
AGGGTTTATCCTTTGACAGTTGGCGTGAACCGAGATTTCCCTTTTAGGGCTTAGGCTTCTCAGGGTTTCTCTAAGTCTGGCTTCAAGCTTTCCACCGTCTTCCAGCTCTTCAGCCGTTATGTGAGGCTTATCTAGGACAAGCTCTACGGCTTCAGGGTTAAGCTTCCAAACCCTGCTCAGCGAGGCTTCAAGGCTCTGCTTCGCGAAAAGGTTTGATGGAAGCCCCAGTTTAACCTTCAACTTTCTGGGCTGCCACCTCCAAGCTTAGGGTGGAAACTCGTCGAAGAGGATAAGCCAGCTGTCAACCGATACCTCCATCGATTGAGGTGGACTTAGGGAGACAGGGTTCTTGAAGCTTCTCCAGATGTATAGTTCAGCCTGGTAGACTCCTGGTTCAAGGGGAGGCGAATACGTGTTGAAGCCTATGCTGCTGCTGGCGGGGATCGCTCCTGAAACGTAGGAGAGCCCTACTATCCTTCCTTTCACGTCTTTGATTTGAACGATGGCTGTTGCCATCTGGTCTTCGGGGGTTAGGTTTTTGAGGGAGACGGAGAATTCCAGTTCTCCTCCAAGCTCTTTAGCCTTGAAGGCTTCGGCTTTCACGATGGGCAGCCCTGCAGCCATCATTATTTCGTCTATCTGCTGGAGGCTGGGCGCGTTCACTATGGTAACTTTTTCTCCCTCCTGCCAGGTGGTTACGTAGTCGCTGGCTGAAACCTTCCATACGTCCCCCATCCGGCTGGCACCCATCTCGTCGAGCATTTCCAGGTAGCCTGCAAGGAACTCGCTGGCATCCTGCTCTGTATCCCACATCAGAAGCCAGACGTACCCGTATTCCCCGTTTTTCTTGTAGACGACCATTCGGTCTCCAGCCCAGCCGTCTGACAGCGGCGAACTGCAGGTAAGCCTGCCCTCCACGCTGTAGGGGAAACCCGTGAGGCCCTGACTCCAGAACATTATGAAGATGGAGGCTTCGCCCAAGATGTCTTCTCCAAGCCTGCTCCAGCCGTTGAAGCCTCCTCCTTTAACCTCAACGTCCACAGGCTTTTCGCCGGGGTATTTTGAGGGGTGTATCACCTGTTCAGTGCTTTCAGGGGGAGACATGTACGCTTGGTTTACAGCCTCCCAGCCCTGCTTCTGAAGCCTCTTAACGAAGTTGTAGCCTTCAAAGTACGGGAAATACTGGATGTAGATTACTCCGAGGTAGTTCTCGGTGGAGGCAAGGTTAAAGTTTACGTCGCAGTCTTGGTAGATTCCCTGCTCAACAGCGTTGGTGTAGAGCTCCTCAACCAGCTCGGCGTCGCCTTCTAGAAGGGCTGAAAGGGCTAGGTCCTTGTCGGTTAGCTCATACTCCTTTTTGAAGGTTTCAGGGTAGTACTGGTCTAGTAGGGCATGGGTTAACTCGTGGGCGAGAACGCTCTTGTTAAGGCTTTCCTCGGACCCTTCCACTATCACTATCTTCTTTTTCTCGACGCTGTAGTAGCCTAGGAGGGCTGAACTGTAGAAGTCTTCGAGAACCTCCTTGGCGCTGACTCCTGGGGGAACCAGGTATAAGGCTTCATACTCCTGTTGAGCTAGCTCCCAGCCGCTCCACTCTGAAACGTTGAAGCTGGAGGCTGCCTCCTCCCTGCTTACAAGCTCTATAGGAGGCCTGTCCTTGAAGTTTAAGCCTCGAATATCCTCCACGCAGGATGAAACCGTGTGAACCGTATCTTCTACGCTGGCTGAACTGTTGGAGAAGGCCTGAGTCTGGGGAACCGTGAAGGAGGCAAACAGGAACACGGCTATCAGGAGGACTGCAGCTTCCGCCTTCACCCAACATCCCAGCCGTATGCTGAACGATAGCTTAAGAGGCTTTAGCTGGTTCAGGAGCCACCTCGTCGAAGGTTAGAATACGTAGGCCGGCAGGACGCTTTACTATGTCTGAAGCCCTGTCGCCTACTATCAGCTTAACGCCAAGCTCTGAAGCTATGTCCACGAGCCTCTGGGTTACCCGGCCGTCGAAAACCACGGTTGAAACCTCTTTGAAGTCTGGAAGCTTCTCAGCCAGTTCTCCTACCGGAAGCCTGGCTACGGCTTCATAGTTCTCGTCTAGGAGGATAGCCTCCAGGGTTCCTTTAAGCTCGTTCACGGCTTCAACTATTTTTGGGTGGGCTGAAACCCTTGCATGCCTTATTTTAGCTTCAGCCGCCGGAAGCTTCCCTGCTAGGGCTTCATGGATTTCCTTGCATGTAAGCTCTTCAACCTCTTTCCCCGGTGGAGCCCTGGCTACGTAGTCGACTTCCACGTTTTGCATGAGCTCCTTGAGGATTAGGTCTCCAGCCCTGTCGCCGTCTAGGAAGACTGTTACCTTTTTTTCGTGGCTGAGCTTGACGATGGTTTCCGGAATCTTAGCTCCGCCTATGGCAACCACGTTTCTTATGCCGCACCGGAGCAGGTTGTGAACGTCAGCTCTTCCCTCAACCAGGATTATGGAGGGTGAAGAGTTTACGTCCGGTCCTGCTGGAAGCTGCTCCGGGCCGTAGGTTGAGATTTCCCGTGACTTGGCTGCTGCGAAAACCTCTCTGATGAGCTCCTCGGTGTCAGGTGCTGTTTCAACACTCCACTTTTTCAGAAGCTCCTTGGCTCTGCGGACTATTTGCTTCCGTTTGGCTTCTCTCACGTCTTCTATTCTTTCAATCCAGACTTTGGCTTCTTTAGGGCCAACCCTGTCAACGCTTTCTATGGCTGCAGCTAGGAGGGTTGTGGTAGCCATGTTTAGGCTTGAGGTTAAGGTTATGGTTCCAACAGTCCGGTTATGCTCTGTTTTCAGGTTGACTTCTATACGTCCAATCCTGTTGTTTTTCTGAAGCTCTCTCAGGTCCAGTTCAGGTCCGAAGAGTCCTTCCGTCTGCCCGAAGATTGCTCCTATAACGTCGGGTTTCTCCACTACACCGTTTACTTCAAACCTTGCGTGGATAAGATATTTTGCTGTGGGAATTGCGGATAAACCTGTCAAGCGTGAACACCTCCAAATTTATTTCCTCGCTTCCTTAAACATTAACGAACAGGTTTTTACGGCTTTCTGTTAGGCCTATTTCACCTGAAAGTTCAACTAATAGATGGAAGCCCTCCTTTTTAACGTTTTCAAGGTAGGAAGCCAGTCCTTCAACGTCTTTAACCTGCCTGCCCATGAGGGCTTTAAGCTTAACCCAGAAGCTAAGGTTGGGATGGCAGCCTTCAACCTCCAGCTGCCGGGCTAAGGCTGAAACAAGCTTAACTCCTCCCCTGTCAAAATCCATTAGGAGGATAACTTCTTCAGGCTGAAGCTTTTCAACTATTCTTCTGGCCGTGTCTTTCAGGGATAGCCTTCCAGACTTCACCCCTAATATTCGGCCTTTAACCCCAAGCCTTCGAAGGGCTTCCACATCTCTTCTGCCTTCAACCAGTATTGGAACTCCTTCCTCAGCCTTCTCTGACAGGGCTTCCACGGTAAGCCATGCCTTCTCGTCTCTTTCAGCCTGGACGGTGCGCTTCAACCTTCCTGTTCAGCCTCCAGCTTCAAGCTTCCTCATCTTTTCCACTATTTCCTCTTTCCCCTTGAAGTGGCGGTAGAAGGGTTCAAGGGTTTCAATTAGGGCTTCAGCCACGGCGTTTTTAAGGTCTAACGGGTGGAGGCTTCCTGAAGCGTAAAGGCTTTCCAGCTCCCTGTAGCTTGAAACCTCTAGGGGGCCTCCATACTTTTCAGCTCTCGGAATTTCCAGGGTTCTGTCTCCTCTGGCGAAGATTACGTAGCGGGCGATTTCCATTACAGGGTTTCCTTCAGCCACCTTCGGCGGGCAGTAGGCAGCCTTAATCTTCTCTCTAACCTCGTCGGGGGAGTCGTGAATGTAAATGCAGGTTTTAGGCAGGCTCTTAGACATTTTACTGCTTATCTGAAGGCTTAAACGCTCATCCTCATCGTATACGCCACGCTCCGTCGGGCCTGAAAGCCCTGGAAGCAGGTGGGTGTGAACGCAGACAGGTTTTTTAAGGCTGAGCTTTTCAGCGGCATCCCTGGCCAGCATGTGTGCTTTCCTCTGGTCTATTCCAGC
Source organism: Candidatus Hecatellales archaeon (assembly GCA_003662305.1). Taxonomy (GTDB): domain Archaea; phylum Thermoproteota; class Bathyarchaeia; order Hecatellales; family Hecatellaceae; genus B25. The sequence continues at coordinate 4,548 of QMXU01000040.1, read as the reverse complement.
GCAGGCGCAGTCAACGCCCAGCATGAAGATGTCGGTAGCCTGCATTCCCGGGTATATAAGCCAGGCGAACTCTACCTCGCTTCCGGAGGAAAGCTGTCTTCCCATGATGGGCAGAGCCCGGGTAACCCTTGAAAGACTTACATTCTTGGAGATGCGGAGGAAGGTCTCCCAGTATTCAGCCTGGTCGACAAGCTCTGAAGCCCAGCGGTATTTAACCCTGCCCGGGGTCAAGCCTAAAGCTGAGAAGCCCTCCCTAAGATATTCACCGCAGAACCGGATGTTCTCCATGGAGCCTCCCAGCTTCCCGTTAATCCAGGCATGCCAGTCCGCAAGGAAAATGGTGAAGTCGAAGCCTGCCTCCACTAGGTCGAGAATTTTAAAGCCGCAGACCAGGCCTGTGCCCAGATGCATCATGCCTGAAGGCTCGAAGCCCCAGTAGGCTTTAGGCCTGCCCTCAGCCTCCAGCAGGCTTCTAAGTTCTTCAGGCGTAATAACCTCCTCAGTGTTACGCTCCACAAGCCTAAACCTATCCTCAACCTCCAAGGCTTCAACCATCCCCTTAAAGCCTGGCTGCACCTAAAGCTGAAAGAATGTTTAAGCATGTAAAAGTTTTTGGGCGGGACCCCGGCTGTAGCCCGAGTAACAACACCCAGCCTCACCGTTGAGCTTTACGCTCACCTCGGATGGGCTCTCTCCTTATCGGGCCTGGTTTTGGCCGGAGCCCCTCTGCCGCCGTTCTCCCGGAGGCTGTACCACGGCTGGGTTAGGCCTGCCATCATCGGTAGCGCTCCCCGTACGCCTCCTAGTTCGGCCCCGTCCCGTGGCTGTGCTTCGCCTGGAAGAACGGATTCGGCTTCTAAAAGAGAAAAGCTGGAAGGCGGCATTTAAGGGTTAAACTTTCTCGCATTGGAAGGCTTCTGGGAGAAGACTTGTAAGGTTGACTTCCATGGCTGCCACGGGGTTAGGCAGCTGGAGGCTTTCCAGGATTTGCGGGTGGATTTCGCCTAGGAGAACCGTTTCCACGCCGTTTGCTTCCAGCAGTGCTGCTCTGCCGGGGATGAAGCTTGGATGCTCTGCCGGCTTGACCTTCCAGTCTTTGAAGCCCAGCTGGCGTAGGAGGCTGTAGGCTGCTGCCTGAACGTCTTCGTAGCTGACTTTGAAGTCTGTGATGGCTGCTGCAAGCCTGCATTCAACCTTGGTTGCCGTTTCAGCCTTCAGGTCTGGGAGAACCACGTCGCCAAGCTCGAAAACTCTCTGCGGGTATTCTACGTGGATGTTTCTTGAGAGGAACTCGAGGAGGCTTGGGATAACCCAGCAGCGGATAACCGTGTATTCCGAGCTGGTGGGGTTCGCCAGCTCCACAAGCCTTACTCCGCCTTCAAGCCTCATCCTTACGGTTTGAGCTTCCCGGCTTGAAAGAATGTAGCTGGCAACCTCCTGGAAGCCGAAGCCCGCCATTAAATCCCGGATTTTACGTCTGACCTTCGTGGAGGAAAGCAGCTTCCCAGTGGTTGGAACCTTTAAAGGTTCAGGCTTAATCAGGTCGTAGTTGAAGCCTATGGCAACGTCTTCGGCTAGGTCTACGGGGTGGAGGATGTCGCAGCGGTAGGCTGGAATGGAGGCCTCCAGCTTTCCACCCTTAACCTTGGTTTGGAAGCCCATTCTCTCGAGGATTTCAGCCAGCCTCCTGACGGGAAGATTGAAGCCTAGAAGGCTGTTTATGGCTGAGGCTTCCACCGTCATCTTTCTGGGCTTCATGGTGCAGGTCCACAGGCGTTTTCCGCCTTCGTATTCGACGGGGACCGCTTCTATTCTAGCTTTACGCTCAGCCAGGCTGGAGGCTATTATGCTTACGGCTTCCTCTAAGACCTCAGGGTTGAAGCCTGTTACGTCTATGAAGAGGTTTCTGGTTTCAAGGGTGACCTTGGTTTCCTCGCTGTTGACTATGGGAGGCATGGACAGCACTTGCCCCCTGGAGTCGACGAGCAGCGGGTATCTGGGAAGCCCCTCCAGCAGGTGCCTGTATTCTACGCCTTTAGGGTTTTCGCTGAGGATTTCGCTGGCTGACATCTGCCTGGCCTCCTCGAGGGGGGTGAAGGCGATTTCTTCAGGTTTCAGGGCGGTGTAGGCTATTGGAGGTTTAACCTTGTCTATGTCGTAGACTCCTATGGAAGCCTTCCTCCTCCGCCTGCAGAGGGTTTCATGAAGCTTCTCTTGAAGCTGCATAAGCTGGGCGATGGAGGCACTGGTAAACTTTACTCCTGAAACCACGGCGCAGGCGATATGGGGGCGGACGGCTTTAACCTTCCTTGAAACTTTAACTTTAACCTTGCTTTCCCCTATTTTATAGGTTGGACCGCCCTTCTGCCTGCCGAGGAAGCCTCGGAGGGTTCTTGCAACCCCCTCCACGGACAGGAGGTCAGGCCTGTCAGCTGTAACCTCAACCGTTATGTTCCCGTTTTCAGTTTTTTCAACCTGGCATTTTATCAGCCCTAAAAGGTTTTCCAGCTTTTTCAGCGGGATTTTCACGCCTAGGAGGCTGCAGAGGTCTTCGTATTCCAGTGTTAGGGTTGGCATCAGACTTCAGCCTCCCTTAAAAGTTCAAGGTTTCTCGTGTGAAGCTCGCGGATGTCGCCTATTCCAAGCTTTACCATGGCAAGCCTTCCGATTCCCGCACCCCAAGCCAGCACAGGGAACCTGGCTCCGAGGGGAAGCGTGACCTCCGGGCGGAAAACCCCTGAGCCAGCTACTTCAACCCAGCCGAGGGTCGGATGCTTAACGAAGACCTCCACGCTGGGCTCCGTGAAGGGGAAGTATCCAGGTCTGAACTTCACCTCTTTGAAGCCTAAAGCCCTGCAGAACTCTTTGAAGAAGCCGAGCAGATGCCTTAGGTTTAGACCCCAATCCCCCATGATGCCGTCGCACTGGTGGAACTCCATGGAGTGCTTCGCATCCAACACGTCAGGACGGAAAACCCTTGAAAGGCAGAAAACCTTCACCGGAGGGTTTTGGCGGGCTGAAAGCTGGCGGACTGAGACGGCTGTGGTCTGGCTTCTCATTACAAGCCTGCGGGCGACCTCCGGGTTCCACTTGTATTTCCAGCCTTTAGACCCTGTTTTCCAGCCGTCCTTATGGGTTTTCCCCACCTTCAAGGCGAGGCTTCGGCTTGGAAGCCTTCCAAACCTCGGATACTTCAGCTGGTAGCTGTCATGGATTTCCCGGGCAGGATGGTCTTGAGGCTGAAAGAGAACGTCGAAATTCCAGAACTCGGTTTCCACGTATGGCCCCCAGACCTCCTCGAAGCCCATGGCCACCAGAATATCTCGAACCTCCTCGAGAAACTCCAAATAAAAATGCTTTTTCCCAGGGTGCAGGGTGGGAGGTATGGCTGAAACGTCGTAACGCCGGAACTCTACCTCCCTCCACTTTCCGCTGCGTATAAGCTCGCCTGTGAGCACGGTTACCACAGGCTTCCTGGGCGCTTCAACCCTGACTTCTCCAGCCTGCCTCCACCCTGCCTCCGTCAGCTCCACATCCCGAAGCCGCTTCACCTTTTCCTCGACGAGGTTTCTACGTTTAAGCTCTAGGGCTGTGCCGAGGAGCCCTTGGGCTTCAAGCCATTGGGAGTCTGCTCCGCCTTTTTCAGCCATAAGCCTGAGCAGGGTTTCATCTTTGCCCTCGGCAGGCGTATGGAAGGCTTCCACGAGGGTTTTACCTTTCTCCCTCCTGATTTTCCCCCAGCCCTTCCTTACAATCCAGCCTAGGGCGATGTTGCCGGCTTCACGGGGGAGGGACGCCTCCTTTAAGGACTCCTCCAGGCTTGCTGTGCCTCCAAGCCTGACAGCGGCTTCCACGAGTCTGCGTTCTGGAAGCCCCCTGGAGGCGTAGGCTTCGCCTTCCGGGGTAAGCTTGAAAAATCTTTCATGCTTCTCAAAGGTTTTCAGGAGGCCTTGCTCTTGGAGGGTTAGAAGGGTTCTCATGGCGGGGGACGGGTCTAATTTGAGTTTTTCACAGATTTCGCTTAGGCTGGCTTTTCCTTTCCTGTCTGCGAGGAATTTTAGGATGCGTTGGGAAGCCTCCTCTATCTTCCAGGTCAAGGTTTACACCTTTAAGACCGGCTGGTCAGCCTTCTAATATGGCTTCTAAACCTGTAAATTAATGTTTGTTTAATCTCCTCCGAGGGTTAAAGCTCCTTGAAGATTTCCTCGCTTATTATTCCGGCTTCAACAAGTTTTAGGACGGCGTTAACGCTTGCTTCGCCTTTAAGTCTTCCCGTATGCTCGCTGGTTCTGTCCCATCGAAGCCTTGTGGAGCCGCTTTTGGAGGTGTAGGTTGCACCTATAACTTCGGAGGCTTTAACGAACATTATGTCTCTCACCTGTTTGAGGCTTACCTTGTCAACGGCTTCAACGTAGATAACGCCTTTCCCTTCTTCTCCAAGTCTTTCCGGGAAGACGGAGTTGTCTCTAAGGTATTCCTCCGGCAGGAAGGACTGGCAGCAGCATAAGATAAGGAACCTTCGGAGGGCTTGAAGACTGCAGGGTAAGT
>QMXU01000039.1 GCA_003662305.1 Candidatus Hecatellales archaeon | reverse complement strand
TAGCTATTTCACTCCAATACTCAGGCGTCATGTTTTCGCTTAGAATGCTGTAGAGGACTTTCGCCCTTATCCGTGCGATGTCAGCCAGCTCTGGGACAGCTCTGTAAAGCTCCTCCGTGCTCAGCGACGGGTAAACTGCTCCCGTTCTGTACTCAACCCGGCTGGCGATGGTGCCTCCTGTACCGATGATTTCAACCAGCGGAAGCTCCCCTTTTTCCGGGGGCAGGGGAAGCTCAGGCTCCTTGAAGGCTGCTTCACCTTTTTCGAGAACTTCAACCTTGGTCTGGCTGTCAGCTTTAACGCCGATGTTGTAGCCGTTGGGAAGCTTCAGCACGATGCATTCTCTGTCCCCAAGTCTTATCCTCGGCATGAGGATTCCCTCAACGGTTCGACCAGGCTTTTTAACTCTAATCTTATCTCCGATTCTCGCCTCAGCTTGGCTTAAAACCCTTAAAGCCTCACCCACATAGCCGGAAGACCCAAGCTCCTCAAAAATTCCCAAACCACCCACCAACCCTAAACTAGGCAGCCCAGCAAGCTAAAAACTTTCAGCCAAAAAATAAGAAAAAGAGGGGGAATTAAAAAACAGGTTAAACCGTTTTTTTTTTGGTTAGGTTTTGGGTAGTGCTTCCAGCCTTTTTAAGGTTGAGCCTGAATAGGTGAAAATCAGTATTGCTGCTACCAGTATTAGGATAGCTCCCACAATGCCTATGTTGGGTATTATAGATAGGATTACGCCTATGAGGTATAGGATGCCGGCAATCTTAAAGCCAGACTCAACGTTCGGGTCTTCAGGAAGCCTCATAAGCATGATAGCGAAAAGTATGGCTCCAACCAGCGCTAGGATGGCTGTAAGTATTATAATCGCCATAAAGCCGAAAAGTGCTCCAAAGAAGGCAATGTTGGAGCCGCGTGCAAAGGCTACGCCTACGAAGGATAGGCTTCCAATGAATATCAGTATTACTCCTATGAGTTGGAGAAGCATCCCAAGCCTTCCAATCCCAAACTTATCAGGATTGTAACGTTTAAGATTTCCAGTAGCCATAAACCATTGGATGAAAGCTATGATAGATAGGGCCAAGGCAACTAGTATTACAGTCATCATGGTGATTATGGTTCCTGCAAACATGTGGTACATCTGGCCTGGATAAACCGTGGGAAAGGCAAAGCCTGCTGTGAGGAACAAGACGGCTAAGGATGCGAAGGCAATTATTACCGAGATTATCGATATTAAGGCTCCAAGCCTAAGCTTCCTAAAACCCTCAACCAGCTCGGAAACCTGACCACCTGCGGACAAACCTTCCTAACACCTCTAGCCCTTCTAATCCCTAAGAAGCCATATAAAAATCTTTAGACTGCCGTATTACCTACCCTAAAACGGTGTTTTTACGCTTAAAGGCTTCGTTATCCTGCTAAATCCTTAGCCATGTAGGCTCCATGCTTCCTGTAACCTAGCCTCCGATAATATTCTTTCACGCCTACAGCCGAGTTCACCAAGAGCTTCCCAACATCATATTCTTCTTTAGCTATCCTTTCAGCTTCGGCTAGGAGGCTTCTACCATAGCCTTTATGTTGCCACGCCCCATCCAGCCTTTCGCCTCTAGGAGTCATGGGACCTGAAATGTGGAGTTCTCTAACTATGGCTGTTCTGCCTTTCACCTCTGGCCTGTAAGCTTTTTCGGAGGGTATGCGAAGCCTAAGCCACCCTACCAGTATGTCTTGAACCACATCTCCGTAGGCCAGGAAAACCTCTATGCCTTGAGAAGCCTCGTAGCGGTCAGCAGTCAGCCTTACATATGCCGGATTCGGCCTCACCCCCTTCTTCGCTTGGAGGTGCCCTGCCTCCCTGCACCTTATACACCGGCATTTCAAGCCAAGCTTTTCCATGCGTTTCTGAACTATTTCCCTGAGGTTTCCAGCTTTAACACCGTCCACTATCAGGGGGGCTGGTATGTCCCTTTGAACCCTTTGAACTCTAACCCAGCCTGGCAGCCGGGATTTAACTTTGACGAGGAGGTTGACTACGTCTTCAACAGGGTAGGGCTTGTATTTGCCTTCAGCCCAAAGCCTGTGAAGCTTTGTGCCTTTAAGCACGAGGGTTGGATAAACTTTAAGCATGTCAGGCCTGAAGTTCGGGTCGGCGAAAAGCCTTTCAAAGTCTTCTAGGTCGGCTTGGAGGCTGGAGCCTGGAAGCCCAGGCATCATGTGGTAGCAAACCTTCATGCCTGCGTCCTTAAGGAGTCTTGTGGCTTCTACGACGTCGGCTACGGTGTGCCCCCGCTCCACCAGCCTGTAAACTTCGTCTCTAAGGGTTTGAACTCCGATTTCAACCCTTGTCACTCCAAGCCTTAGCATCTGGTCTACGTGAGGCTTCTTCGCCCAGTCAGGCCTGGTTTCAACGGTTATAGCTGTGTTCCTTACAGGAGCCCTTTCAGCCAGCTCTAGGGCTTCATCAAGGCTTCCGGCTTCCCTGCCTATCAAACCTTCAAGGCAGCCCTTAACAAACCATTCCTGGTATTCGGTGGGAGCAGCTGGGAAGGTTCCCCCCATAACTATGAGTTCAACCTTGTCTATGAGGTGTCCTATGGCCTTAAGCTGATTAAGCCTGCTTTCCACCTGGCTTCTAGGGTCGTAGCCGTGCTGGGCTCCACGACGGGCTGCAGGCTCCTTTCCAGTGTAGCTTTGAGGCGTGCCATCAGACGGCCCTCCGGGACAGTAAAGGCAACGCCCGTGAGGGCATGGCAGAGGCTTGGTCATAGCTGCTACGACGAGAACCCCGCTGGCCCTTCTAACCTCTTTCCTCCTGAGAACTTCAGCCATGCCGGCTGGAGGGTTCAGGCCTTGGAGGGCTGAGTATAATTCAGCGTTTCCGGGAAGCCCCTTAAGCCCGTAACGTTGGGCCAGTTCAGCTTTAACCCTTTGAAGACTGGAAGACTGTCCTCTAAGCTTTTCCAGGGCTTCTAGGCATGCTTCCTTTGGAAGGCTCAAGACTTCAACTTCCATAGGGTTGAACGTGAACGGTTTACTTTGCGGTTTAGGGGGCTACCTTTAAAATTTCGCAGATTTTCCTGTAAAGTTTTTCTGAGGCTTCACGGTCCGGTCTTTCTGGGCTTTCAGGGGTAGGCTTGGTTTTCCCGAAGAGGCAGAGACCGTCCATTCCATGGTTTCCCGCTAGGCCTGCCAAGAGGCCTGAGAAGCCTAGGAAAGGCCCAACGTAGCCTGGCTTAAGCCCGTACGCTTTTTCAGCTTCCTCGAGCAGGCTTCTGGTTGAAGCTGCGCAGCATACGGGTTCTCCTTCAAGGGCGTATCCGGCTAGGATGTAGAGGCGTTTAACCCCGAGTTCCTCCATAAGCTTCACTGTTGCCTCAGCCACCTCGTATTGACCGTAAAAGTTAGCGTGGTAGCCGTGGATTAGGCATAGGCTGAGAGGCTGAACAGTATGGTAGACTTTAACTTTCGGAAGGCTTACGCCGCCGGATTCTACGATAACCCCGCCCATACCGTAGGCTCTAGGCTTCGCGAAGTAGGATGGAACCGTACCGTAGCGGGTTGGAAAGTCGCTGGAGAAGACTTCAGCTGTCAGGGTGGGGTTAAGCTTTAAGGTTAGGCTGGCTAGGGCCTGCCATCCTACAGACCTCAGCCCAGGCGAGCTTGCCACAGCCTGGCTTAAGGAGACTTCAGGCTTGGCTAGAAGTTTAACCCTGCAGTGCGAGGGCTCAGACATAGTACGGCTTCTCCTTTGGAGGCTGCCTTCCAACCTTTAAAACCTGTTCTAGAACCTGCTGTTCAAGCTGGGAAACCCTTTCCATGAACTCCTCGGTTAGGGCTGCCTGCCTCTCCAAGCCTGAAAGATCCACTTCAACCTTCAAGATTTGGGTTAAAACTTTGAGAAGTGCCTTTGAAGCCTTAGCGTCTACTATAGGCCTGCCTGAAGGAGTGGAGTATCCTGGTGTTTCAGCCAGCAGGCATACGCCCTTTAACCCTCTAACCTTGGCTTCGCCTACAACCAGCCCTTGAACCCCTTCTATGCTTCCCTTCTCCAGCTGGGAGAGCCCGAGCTTAGACTTAAGCTCCGCGAGGAGCTCCTGGCTTGTGGCTACAGCGTAGATGGAAGGCTCCTTCTCAGGAGGTCTGAACTCGACCAAGTATCCGCTAAGCGAGTAAACTTCTTTAACGTTTAACTCTTCAGCTTTTTCCAATAGCTCCCTGACGAAGGCGTACTGGCCTTCAGGGCTTAAAGGCTGAGCGTTACCGGTTAAAAGCAGAAGGTCTCCTCCGCCTTCAGGGTTCCTCCACCCGTACAGCTCACATTTCAGAAGCTCGATAAGGCCTTCCTTTGTAACGATTACTTGAGCTGGGAAATGGGTTGAATAGGCCTCGAAGAGGAGGGTTGGCTTAAGCTCTTGGACCAGGTAGTCTACAGCCTGCTTTCCAGCTAAGCCCACATCAGGCATTCCCACTATCAGCCTTGAATTTTCAAAGCTTCCTGTTGAAACCTGTCTCCACCGAACCTTCAATTCTAAACCTAGAAATAACAGCAAACCTAACCCATATATAGGTATGCGCGGGAAAACCGGAAGCTCTGTAAAGGAGGGGCAGGCTGAGTTCAAGCCGGTCGTCTACACCTTCGGCCACTCCACCAGGAACCTTCAAGAATTCGTTCAAGCCCTTAAAAACTTCAAGGTTAAAGTGGCCGTGGACGTTAGAAGGTTTCCAGGCTCGAGGAGGAACCCTCAGTTTTCCAAGGAGACGTTAAGCCTGGAGCTTCCTAGGGCGGGGATAAAGTACGTCTGGCTTGGGGAGCTTCTAGGAGGCTACAGGACTGGAGGCTACAGGCGCCATATGAGAACTAAAGCCTTCAGAGAGGGGATAAGGAAGCTTGTGGAGTTGGCCTTGGAAGGACGGACAGCCGTCTTCTGCTCTGAAGCCTTATGGTTCCGCTGTCACAGGCGTTTCATAGCTGACAGGCTTACGAGGATGGGCTTCCAAGTGGTTCACCTCTACGACGGTAAACGCTGGAGCATTCACAAGCTTAGAAGACGTCAGCCCCACCGCTCGTAGAGGCTATGGGGGAGGCTTAGCTTGTCTAGGATTTTTCCTACCACGAAGTCTGCCAGCGCCTCTAGGGTTTTAGGTTTATGGTAGAAGGCAGGGCAGGCGGGAAGAATAGTGACTCCGGCTTCCGCTGCGGCTACCATGTTTTTAAGGTGGATAAGGGTTAGAGGAGTTTCCCTGACTACTAGGATTAGCGGTCTACCCTCCTTCAGGGAGACTTCAGCAGCTCTCAGAAGCAGGTTTTGACTGTAGCCGTGTGCTATCCCGGCAAGCGTTTTCGTGCTGCAGGGGGCCACAACCATTCCGTCATGCTGGAAGTCTCCGCTTGCGAGAGGGGCGTCCAGCTGGTCCGGCATGTAGCTTCGGCTTGCAAGCCTGCGTAGGGCTTCAGGTTTAAGGCCTGCTTCAGCCCGGACAACTTTTTCAGCAGCCTTCGTCATGACTAGATGGGTTTCAGCCTTAAGGGCTTTCAAGGCTTGAAGCAGCCTAACCGCGTAGATTATCCCGGAGGCTCCGCTTACGCCTACAATTATTTTTTTCTTTGCCATCAGGTTTCCCTTCCCACGAAGTCTTGGAGGGTCAGCTGCCCACGGTTCTCTCTAAGCCTTAAAACGTGGATGGTCAGCTCGTCCAGGCTTTTAAACCTTAGGTTCACGATTTTTTCAAACCCCCAGCCTAGGCATTTCACGGCTGAAAGGGTGCAGGCTGAAGCCACGGCTCTAACCCAGTCTCCCCCTTGAAGGTAAGCTGCTAGGAGGACGCCGCACCAGACGTCTCCGGCTCCTGTGGTGTCCTTTGGTGAGGGGACGAGGCCGCTTAGGGCTGGTATAAGCTGGGGTTTCCCGTTCTCCACGATGATGGCTCCCATCTGGCCGAGGGTTACGGCAAGCCTTTTTGCCTTGAGGACTTGGATGGCGTGGATTAGGCTTTCGGCGCCGGTGAGCGTTAAGGCTTCATGGTCGTTCACCACGAAGAGGTCTACCATCTCCGCCAGCCTTCTCAGGATACGCCTGTACTGGGGGACCTCCAAGTAGTCGGGTGAGGTGTGCATGGAAACCCATACCCTGGGAGAAGCAGACTTCATCTGCTTGATGAACTTTTCAACTTTAGGGGGGCGCATGGGGGCTAGATGGATGAAGTTTCCCTCCCTAATCCAAGGCCTGGGGAGGTCTGAGACTTTTATAGCTGCTCCAGCCCCGATTTCAACGTTTACGTATTTGGCTTTGAAGGCTTCACTGTAGTTTATGGTGAACCTTGAAGTGGGCATCCCCACGATTTTAACTATGGAGCCTGGGAAATTCGAGCGTAGGAAGGTTATGTGCTTGAAGTCTCGCCCTACGGCCGTCACGATTTTAACGTTGTCATAGATGGTTTTCGCGCCTAGCGCGGCGTATAGGGCTGCTCCTCCAAGCTGAACCTTTTCACCCCAAACGTTTCTAACCTTGTCCATGGACACATGGCCTACGAAGACCAGCAGAGGGCTTCTAGACATTTCCGACAGCCAACCCGACGACAAGCCTCATACAGCTAAGGAGAAGATAAAAAATTATCGGCCAGAACGTCCCATTAAAGCTTAGAGATGGCCTATCCATCCCAGCCTACCCCAGAAATAGAGTACGCCTCCAAGATTCTGGAAGAGCTTAAAGGCAGAGTGGTATGGGACGAGGGGCTGCTGGGGAAATACTATGTTTTCAGAGACAGGCTTCACGCTGGGGAAACCCTGGCAAGACTCCTCAGACAGAAGGAAGCCGCAGGAGAAATAGTCCTCGCCATACCCAACGGCGGAATACCTGTAGGCGTGGCTTTAACAGGAAAGCTCAGAGTGGAATTCGACCTTGCCATCTGCAGGAAGCTTCAGATACCGTGGAACAGGGAGGCAGGCTTCGGAGCTCTGGCACCTGACGGAAGCCTAGCCCTCAACGAAGACCTCATGGAAAACCTAAGCCTAAACTCCAAGGTTTTGGAAGCCCAGAAGAGGAGGGCGTTAGAAGAGCTGAAGGAGAAGGAGCGGGCTTTCAGGGGGAACAGGCCTCCGCCAAATCTGAAGGGTAAACACGTTATCCTGGTTGACGATGGGCTTGCTTCAGGCTATACTATGCTGGCTGCTGTCCGGTATGCTTGGAAGAGTAAAGCCTCGAAGGTTGCGGTAGCCGTCCCCACGGGCTCTGTCAGAGCTTTGAAGCTTGTGGCTGGGGAAGCCTGGAAGGTTTACTGTGCAAACGTTAGGGGAGACCTGCTAGGCTTCGCGGTTGCAGACGCCTACCAGCAATGGTATGATGTAAGCGACGGCGAAGCCTTGGAATGGCTTAGGAGAATCTCAGGGTGGCAGAGCTAGATTTCTACGAATTCGACTTCGAGATTTGCTGGGTCTAGTAGTGCCACCGTCCGCTTCCCTGTCAGGTAGCCGCAGGCTTCACCCGGGTTGACTATTAAGGCGTCTCCAAGCTTCAGTGCTTCAGGCTTATGGGTGTGGCCTCTTACAACTGCGTGGTACCGTCCTGACAGGGCTAAAGCCTCTACGATAGGCTGGACTACACCGTGGATGAGGGCTATCCTCCTGCCTTCAGCTTCAACCTCAGCGAATTCCCCTCTGATTTCGCCGTTTAGGGCTTCCGCGTAACGCTGTTTAAGGAAAACCTTCTCCCCGTCTACGTTTCCGAAAACTCCTATGAGCTTAGCCTTTAAGCCTTTGAAGGCTGCCGACGTGAAGGGCGCGTTGAAGTCTCCCGCGTGGAGCACAAGTTCCACTTTCCTCCGGTTGAAGACTTCCACTGCTCTGCGGATGGCTTCAAGGTTGTCATGGGTGTCGGATATTAAGCCTACCAGAACCATAACGCTTCACCTCTACGTTTGCTGGCGGGGCTCGGCGCTGATGTCATTCTTCACCGTTCCGTAATACCAGCTCTCCTCATAGCCCCAAACCGTAAATATGTTTTAGCCCTTCAAATAGCTTGCTGGGAGGGGAAACCTTTTGGAGGAAGCCTACCAGGTTAAGCCCATAGGGGTAATACGCTCCCCATACAAGCTTTCAGGGGAAGCCCCACGACAGGGAAAACTCTCTGAAGCCCTATGCGAGGTGGAAGTCTACCCTGAGTATGCAGAAGGCTTAGAAGGCATAGAAGCCTTCCGCTACCTGATAATCCTATACTGGATGCATAAAAGCCGGAGGGACACTGTTAAAGCTAAACCTCCAGAAGCAGAAAAGGAGCGAGGCGTCTTTTCAACGCGTTCACCTAACAGGCCGAACCCGATAGGCCTATGCCTCGCAGAGCTCGTGACCAGAAAAGGGAACAGACTTCAGGTCAGATGGCTTGACGCTCTTGACGGAAGCCCCCTCCTAGACGTGAAGCCATACCAGGCTGGAATCGACAGCCCCTAAGCCTTTTAAGCCTCCAACACGTGTATATGATGGTTTAATTGGTCTGTCTTCTATCCGTAGTAGACCTGGAAGGCGAGATTCTCGCCAAAATCAGGCGCCTCCAAGATTACCTGTCGACTTCCGGGGGAGCCGGCAAGCTTGTCTTCCCTGAAACGATGTATGTTGCTTTAAACCGCTTCGATAACGTTTCCAATC
>QMXU01000038.1 GCA_003662305.1 Candidatus Hecatellales archaeon | reverse complement strand
CATGTTCACCTCTGATAAGCCAGCCCTTAACCAGGCTGCTTTGCAGTAATTAATTATCGTAGGGCTTTAAGAGCTTTTAAGACCTCTGAAGCCAGTTTTTCAAAGGCTCTCCCCCGGCTTTCAGGCCTAACCTCCAAGAGGAGGCTTCCCTCCTCAGCCTTAAGCCCCTCTATAAGCCTGTCCTTAACCCTATAGTGTACGGTTGCCACCAGAGGCCTCCCGCTTCGAGAAGCCTCCAAAACAGCCTGCCTAAACTTTTGAGAGTAAAGCTCCATGGGGCCAACCTCGTCTATGAAGACGACGTCGGCTTCCCTTAAAGCCCTTTTAACGGCTTCAACGCCTACGGCTTCAAGGTCGCTGAGGTTTACCCTGTACTTTCCAACCCTAGGCCCAGAGCCTTCTCCAACCCTAGCCAAAACCCCAACTTCTCCCGTGGCCAAATCCGAAACTTCAAAGCCTACACGCACTCCGCCCTTTCTAACTTCCCTGGTCACCATTCCTCCAACCTTGAAGCCTTCAGCCCTAACCCGCTTGGCAACCCTAAGCATAACCGTGGTCTTACCAGAGCCAGGTGGACCTGTTAACAGGAAAACCCTCTTCAGCTTTAACCCGCCTCCATGCCTCCAAGAAGAGAAAGGAGAGCCAGTTATTTAGAGGTTAACCGGTAGCCGGGGTAAAGCTTTAAGAGGACGGCTTCCATCCGGGATATGAAGAAGAGTATGAACGTTTTCATCCTCGGCCCGGCAGGTTCAGGTAAAAGCCTTCTAACCGGAAGCTTTGCCTCCTATCTGGAGGGTGAAGGCTACAGGGTTAAACTTGTAAACCTGGACCCCGGCGTCCTAGAGCTTTCCTACCGGGCTGACTTCGACGTTAGAGCCAGGTTCACGGTTGAAGGCATTATGAGGGAGAAGGGTTTAGGTCCTAACGGAGCTATCCTTGAGGCTATGGAAAGGCTTGCCGAGGTGAGGCTTCCACGCTTAGACGCAGACTACGTTCTCTACGATACCCCAGGGCAGCTTGAACCCTTCCTTTTCAGGGATGCCGGGAGAAGAATCGTTGGAAGCCTTGAAGACTGCTGCTGCCTCTTCCTAGGCGACCTCTCAGCACCCCGAAGAAACCTTCTAGGCTTCTACCTTTACGCTTTAACAGCCCGCTACACGCTTGAAGCTGAAACCCTCGCAGTGCTGAACAAGGCAGACCTCCTAAGCCGGGAAGAAACCGAAGAGGTTAGAAGGCTGATGGAGAACCCTGCCCTCCTCCTTGAAACCTCAGCCAGCCTCCAAGACGAGATGAACCTGGAAATCCTGAAGGTTTTAAGAAGCTTTTTCCCTCCTCAAAGGGTTCCCCTAGTTTCAGCTAAAACAGGACTTGGCTTCGACGAGCTTCTAACCCTCCTCTTCGAAGTTAAATGCGCCTGCGGAGACCTAACCTGATAGAAGCCTTATTTAGTTCCAGGCTAAACTTACTATTGGGATAAATGTTTACCGGTGATTTTATATGGGTTTTACCGGGAGAATTGGCTTCCTGCTTTTAAATCCAAGGGAAGCCTTCAAGCCTGAGAACATAGACTCGAGAGGTTTAGGTGAACCCTTCGGGCTGCTGGTAGCTTTCTCCGCCGTTATAGGGGTTCTTGTAAGCTCTCTGCTCTTGGCGGCTGTCAGGCTTTTCGCTGGGATGGCTGAGTGGTTCGGCTTTGAGGTAGGAAGCCTTATAGCCTCAGTTTCCATAATCGTGTCCGTCGCTGTGACCGTATGCTTCATAATACTTGCAGTTGTCCTGTGGGCTTTAATTTCGGTTTTCACCCATCTTTCGGCCAGGTACCTGTTTAAAGGCTCTGGGAGATATAGTGGGGCTTTGAAGGCTTACGGCTACAACAGCGTTCTGCTTTCCCCCACGGTCTTAGGCTTGCTTCTACTGGTATATCTTCCAGGTCTTGCACCGCTGTCCATAATACTTGTAGTGATATCCACGGTGTGGCTTCTGTTCTCATGGGTTACAGCCGTGGGGTCCTACTACAACATCAACGGGGGTAAAGCCTTCTTTTCAGCCTTCATAATCCCGCTTGCATTCTTCTCCCTCGTAGCGTTAGCCGTGATTCTCCCGTTAGCATCCACGTTCAGGGGGTTCGCTGTTTGAACGCTTCAACAGTTGCCGGCTCAATTATAATCGCCATACTGCTGGCCGGAGCCGTAGGGGCAGGCATAAACCTAAGCTTACCTCAGCCTGTAGCAGCCTTCCCAGCCCCGACAAAATATAGGGAAGTGTACGTAGGCAAACCTGAGGACTACCCCAACGTTAAGAAGGTGAACCTCGAGGTGTCCATGGAGATGGGAGGCGTAGAGCTGAAAGCCTCCGGCGAAAACCTGGTTTACATGCTGGGCTTCAGCCGTAAAGCCAGCGGCAAACCGCTAGTTAAAACCGAAGTTTCAGACGGCGTCCTCACGGTTTCAGCGGTTGCAGCTGGTGGAGGCCTGGAAATACTGCTGGGCAGAAACTACGTTTACAATGTAGATATTTCCATCCGCTCCGGAGGCTTCAAACTAGCTATCTCAGACCAGCTGCAGGTTGAAAGCCTAAAGGTTACAGCGGCTTCAGGGGGAGGATACCTAAGCCTTGAGGGTTCGCCAAGCCTTAAAAACGCTGAGCTTTCGCTGGGCAGTGGAGGGGTTGTGCTGGACGTTAAAGCTGAAGGCTTCAAAGGAAGTTCCAAACTGACTGTAAGCGTCGATTCCGGAGGGGTTATCGTCAAGCCTTTAAAGCTCGCCGGAGACGTAGGCTGCAGGATTAAGGCTACCGTTGAAAGCGGAGGGTTATCCTTTAAACCTGAAAACTTCACGGTGGTGGAATCCGCCAAGAACACGTGTGAAATACAGACTTCAAACTACGATTCCGCTGTCAGCAGGCTGAACATCCTTGTAAGCGTAGGTAAAGGAGGTGTCCTCATAAACCAAGAGCTTGCAGACGTCATCAGGCAGATGCCCCAAGCCTACCCTCAAATGGGTGGAGTCTGACTTCTCAAGAACAAGTACGGTTGCCACCTTTCTGAAGGTTAAATCAGGAGGCATACAAATATAACTGATAATTGGAGGGCTGCCCTTGGAGGAGCTTCAAGGCCTCCCCCTAGTCGAGGTTGAGGAGGGCTCCGTCAGATTCTACGTTCCGGAAGTAGAAGCCTTACGCAGGCGTAAGGGGCCCAGCACAGCCCGCCTTCCGGTTTTCTATAATCCAGCCATGGAGCTTAACAGGGACCTAGCCGTAGTTTTCCTAAGAGCCGTGGGGGGAGCCCACAGGGTTAAACGGGTATGCGAGCCTATGGCTGGCTGCGGAGTCCGCGGAGTGAGGTTCGCAGTTGAAACGGAAGTCGAGTGGGTTGCCGTAAACGACCTTAACCCTAAGGCTGCAGCCCTGACCAAGCTTAACGTAGAAAAGGCTGGAGTGGAAGGTAAAGTCTCAGTTTTCAGCCTGGACGCTGAAGAGCTGCTTTGTAGGTTTTCCGCTCCAGGAAAACGGTTTGACTTCGTGGACTTGGATCCCTACGGCTCTCCAGCCCCCTACCTAGACTCGTGTTTCAGGGCTGTCCGCCGCGGAGGTTTCCTTGCCCTAACCGCCACAGACACGGCGACCCTCTGCGGAGTTAACCCTAAAGCCTGCCTTAGAAAGTACGGGGCTAAACCCTTGAAAACGGAGTACTGCCATGAGCTAGCCGTCAGAATACTGGTGGGAGCCGCTGTAAGACTGGCAGCCCGAAGAGACATAGCCCTCAAACCCTTGTTCACCTATTCCACAGACCATTACGTACGCGTATACCTCCAAATGTTTAAGGGAGCCAGGAAGGCTGATGAAGCTCTAAGCATGCTCGGCCTCCTATACCATTGCCTCCGATGCCTCAGCCGCCATACCCTCCAAGGCTTAAAGCCTTACCATCCGGCTGTGAAATGCGGTGAATGTGGCTTAAGCATGGAGGCAGCGGGCCCCCTATGGCTTGGAAGCCTATGGCACCGTGAAACCGTGGAAGCCATGGAGGCTGAGCTTTCAAAGGTGAAGCTTAGAAGGCTGAAGGAGGCCCGGTCTCTGCTGGCTAAGGTTAGACTTGAAATGGAGGTTGATGTGCCAGGCTACTACACCGTGGACAGGCTGGCTGAAGTCTTCCACTCGCCGCCCGCCTCGCCTGTAAGGCTTGTTAAAGCCCTTAGAAAGGAGGGGTTCAAGGCTTCCCTAACCCACTTCACGCCTCAAGGTGTGAGAACCGACGCTCCAGTAAAGATTTTAAGGAGAATCCTAGCCGGGCTAAGTTAAACTTTTATGGCAGCCCAAGAAAATTCAACGTGTGCCGTGGGTTTAAATGGTCTCCCTTGAAGAGCTTTCTAAGGCTGCTTTTAAGGCTTCCGTATGGGAAGAGGCTTCCATCACCGGTCAGGCGGCAGGGCTTATGCTGGAAGAGCGGATGAGGGGCTGTTCCAAAGACGGTCTGCTAAAGGTTGAAGGAGGCCTTGTACGGCTTCCAAGCCGGGGTGAACTGCTGGTCGTAGGCGACATCCACGGAGACCTTGAAAGCCTCCTCTTCATCCTCAAGGACTCACGCTTCCTCGAGAAGGCTGAAGCCGGTGAAAAGGTTACCTTAACCTTTCTGGGAGACTACGGGGACAGGGGGTCAAGCTCGCCTGAAGTATACTATGTGGTGTGCAGGCTTAAGGTTGATTTCCCAGGCAGGGTTGTGCTGCTGAGGGGAAACCATGAGCCTCCAGGAGACCTAACCCCCGTACCCTACGACCTGCCCTACCAGCTTCACAGCAAGTATGAAAAAGCATGGGAGGAAGCCTACGGCAGAATCCTGGAACTTCATGAAGCCCTACCACAGGCAGCCCTAGCGGAAGGCAAATACCTGCTGCTCCACGGAGGAGTTCCAAGCAGGCTGAAAAGCCTGGAAGACATAGCCTACGCCCACGAAAAACATCCAGCCGAAAGCTTCCTAGAAGAAATCCTGTGGAGCGACCCTGATGAGAGGCTTACGGGCGTAGCACCCTCGCCTAGGGGCGCCGGACTGCTCTTCGGCCCGGACGTAACAGGCAGGGTGCTGGAGACCGTGGGAGCCAGAACGCTGATAAGAGGGCATGAACCAGTGGATTCAGGAGTTCACGCAGGGCAGGGAGGCCTAACCCTAACCCTCTTCTCACGTAAAGGTCCCCCCTACTTCAACAGCCATGCAGCCTACCTGAAAATAGCACTTGAAGAGCCGGCTAAAAACGCCTACCAGCTGGCCAGGCAAACCGTAAAATTCTAGCCCAAACAAATTAAGGAGATGCTGCGTCTAGGAAACTTGTGGGGCTGGAACAGGCTTGAGCTTCTGTATCGCTCATAGGGGCGCCAGCTTCTGGGAGCCTGAGAACACTCTTGCCTCCATAAAGGCAGCGGTAAAGCTTGGGGCAAGCCATGTTGAAGTAGACGTTAGAAAGGGTGGAGGCCGCCTCCTAGTATTCCACGACGACACGGTAGACAGAACCACGGATGGAAGGGGGCTGCTGTCCAAGCTGAGCTTCAAGGAAGTTAAAAGCCTCTACCTTGGAGTAGGCCAGCAGGTTCCAACCCTCGAAGAAGCCTTAGAAGCCATGAAAGGTAAGGTTAACCCCCTAGTCGAAATCAAGGAGCCTGGAACTGAAGGTGAAATCTTAAGAGCCGTCGAAGAGTTCGGCATGCTGGATTCAGCGGTCTTCGTATCCTTCCACCATCATGCCCTGCTAAACCTTAAAAGGCTTAACCCTCAGGCTTCAACCGGCATAATTTTCAGAGGCGAGCTTCTGACGGCTGTGGAGGCTGCCAGAAAGGCTGAAGCCAGCTGGATTCTCCCAGACCGCAGGCATGTCACGGCGGAAATGGTTTCAAAGGCGAAGTCGGAAGGCTTAAAGGTTGGAGTCTGGGTGGTGAACGACAGGGCTGAAGCGGAAAAGCTTAGAAGCCTGGGAGTCGACGCTATCGCCTCCGACCGCCCTGAAATCCTGACAGGTAAACCCCTTCACAGGCCTCTCAGAGCCTACATCGCCGGGCCTATCCAAGGCCTGGAAGAAAAACAGGAATACCGTGAAGTCCTAGCCGGGCTTCTCCAAGAATACGGGTTTAAACCCGTAGACCCCTGGCTTAGAGAGCAAGCATACTACCGTGGGCCAGCCTCCGGCACCGGTGAAGCCTATAAACTTGTGAGAAGAGACCTGTTGGACCTTCAGTACTGCGAGCTTATGGTAGCATACATGCCTGAGCTTTCAGCCGGCGTAGCCATGGAAATCTACTATGCCAAGTCTAAAGGCAAGAAGGTCTACCTCATATCTCCCATGGGAGACCTAAGCCCTTGGCTCCTAGCCCACGTAGACAAGGTCTTCAAAACCATTAGGGAGCTCGAAGAATTTTTCGGGGAAAACCCTGAGTTTCCCCCTCCTTAAGACATATTATTGCGCTACGAAATAATGAAAGAAAAATCTAGGGCTGCTGGTTAGAGTGATTGAGGGAGGCTATACCCTAAAGGTCCTAAGGGTTGACCTTACAAGGAGGAAAGCTAAGGTTCAGCCTGTAAGCGAAAGGTTTGCCGTGTGGTTTGTTGGAGGCAGAGGCTGGGGCGCCAAAATCCTCTACGATGAGGTTGAAAGCGGAGTTGACGCCTTCAGCCCGGAGAACAAGATAGTTGTAGCCAGCGGCCCCCTTTCAGGCTTAATCGTTCCATGCTCCGGGAAAACAAGTTTCAGCACGATTTCCCCTGCCACCGGGCTCTACGGCGACAGTAACGTCGGCGGAGAATTCTCCTGTGCACTGAAGAGAAGCGGGTTTGACGCCCTAATAATCGAAGGTTCAGCGGAGAAACCTGTAATTCTCGCCGTCGACGATGGAAACGTCATGCTTAAGGATGCCTCCCACATCTGGGGTATGCCCTCCCTCGACGCTGAAAAAGCCGTGAAAGACGAGCTTGGAAAGGACTTCCACACAGCAGTAATAGGACCTGCAGGCGAAAACCTGGTGAAGTTCGCTGCGGTGAACTGCGACTTCGGAAGGCAGGCTGCCCGCTGCGGTGTTGGAGCAGTCATGGGAAGCAAGAAGCTGAAGGCTATAGCCGTCAGGGGAAGCAAAGCTATACCTGCAGCCAACCCGGACAGACTTAAGGAAACCTACAAGGAAACCGTTGCATGGATGATTAAGCATCCCGCCTTCGACCTGTGGAAGAGGCAGGGCACCATGCAGAGCATAGACTGGGCTAACGAGTTAAGCTGCCTGCCCACAAGAAACTTTCAGGAAGCACAGTACGAAGAGTTCAAAAAGATAAACGGTGACACAATGGAGTCTCTGACCAGGCTTCACAACAAGGGATGCTACCTCTGCCCCATCAGGTGCGGGCAGGTAAACCAGGTGGAAGGAACGGTGGTTGAAGGGCCTGAATACGAGACAGCTGTGATGCTTGGAAGCAACTGCGCCCTGCCAAGCATAGAAGACGTAGTCTACGCGAACTACCTCTGCGACCAGCTGGGTTTAGATACAATTTCAACGGGGAACACCGTTGCCTTCGCCATGGAATGCTATGAGAAGGGGTACCTAGACAGGGAAGACACTGGAGGAATTAAACTGAAGTTCGGAAGCTCTGAAGCCCTCAACGAGACAATCAAAAAGATAGCCTACCGGGAGGGGATAGGCAGCCTCCTCGCTGAAGGAGTTGAAAAGGCAAGCCAGGCGGTAGGCCACGGCTCCGAAAGGTTCGCCATGCACGTTAAAGGCTTGGAAGTAAGCGGGTACGATGTCAGAGGAGCTCCAGCTATGGGCCTTTCCTATGCAACCTCAGACATCGGAGCCCACCACAACAGGGCTTGGGCTATAACCTACGACATAAAAACGGACAGGAAGTCCTACGGTGAAGACAAGGTTAAATGGGTTATCTACCTCCAGCACATACGCCCCCTATTCGACTGTTTAGGCGTATGCAGGTTTCCATGGGTCGAGCTGGGGTTAAACGCAGACTACTACGCAGAATTTTACACGTATGCCACAGGCGTTAAAGCAAGCTTGGAAGAGCTTTTGAAAGGCTCAGAGAGAGTTTGGAACCTGACCAGGCTGATTAACTTGAAGCGGGGGTTGAAGGCTGAAGACGACTGGCTGCCCCCTAGAGTCTTCGAGGACGGCATACCTTCAGGGCCTCTGAAAGGTTTAACCCTCAGCAGAGAGAAGTTCAGGTGGATGGTTGAAAAATACTATGAGCTTAGAGGTTGGAGTGAAAACGGGGTTCCAACGGAGGCTAAACTCGGCGAGCTTGGGCTTTTAGATTCTCCCAGTCTCAGTTCATAAGCAGCTCTCTCGCACGCTGGGTTGCCTTGACGACAGCCTTAATAATGGTTGTCCTGATTTTCCCCTCTTCAAGCTCGATTATCCCGTCTATGGTCACTCCTCCAGGGGTTGTCACCAGCTCTCTAAGCTTAGCCGGGTGCTCCCTAGTCTCAAGAACCATTCTCGCCGAGCCTAAAACCGTCTGGGTTGCAAGCAGAAACGACAGCTCCCGGGGAAGCCCCACCTTCACTCCCGCTTCAACCAGGGCTTCAACGATAAGGTAAATGTACGCTGGCCCGCTTCCGCTTAAGCCTGTTATCGCGTCCATATGCCTCTCTTCAACCACCACAACCTTGCCAACGGAGCCGAAAATCTCCTTTACAGCTTCAAGGTT
>QMXU01000037.1 GCA_003662305.1 Candidatus Hecatellales archaeon | reverse complement strand
TCGCAAAGTTCGGAAGGTCTCCCATGAACCTTCCCGGCCTAGAACCCGTCCAGAAAAGCAAGCCTGCTAAAATCGTAGAGGTAAACCTCAGCCCAACCCAGCTAACCAACGCCATAGCCGACTGTTCGCTTCTAGGAAAAACAGGGGAAATCCTGCCGAAAATAGTAAAAGAAGTGGAGAAAATTATTTAGATGATTTCTCTTTAAAAAGAGATTTTTAAATAGCTATATATTCTTTCTATATAACGCGCCCAAGAGAAGCCCAAATATAGTGCAAATCAAATGGTTTGTAACATTTGTTGATACGCCTTTCCTTACTTCTGCTAGACCAAAGATGCATTTTATTTCTGTTATAGCAAAAAATTGGTTGAAATAATCGTAGCAAAGAAAAACTAGAATCGCGATCGTCAAAAAAACGTAAAGCATGGCTTCCACTTTCCGATTCTTCTCAAGAAGTTGTCGCCGGGCTCTAATGATTGTTATCATGTATAAAGAAGCGGATAAACCAATTACCCCGTAAGTTACTGTTGAGAAACCAAAAAAGGGCCCATAAATAGGAGTAGAAAGGAAAAAGCAAACCATTAACAAATAATAAGTTAAAACGTTACTTCCAACCCAGCATAGAATTATGGTCAGCAGATAAATAAACCAAAGTTTTTTCCAATAAGTGTTGGAGAAACCTAAATTAACCGATAGAAAAGGTAGTATGATAATCAAAACTGAAAAAATTGTATAGTAGAATAAGTTAGGTAGTAGATTTTCAAGTTTTCCCTCAGGAGCAATGAAAGTAGATATGACTATGCTGGTAAGGGCTTCCCAAGGATTCCTGATTTTTAAGAGATTTATACCGAAACTAGTGAGGTCTCCGCAAAGAATGGAAAGTGCGATTGGAACAAGCAAAAATACTAAAAAGATTATTAAGAGTATTATTGTTGTCTTTCCTATTCTCATCCTTATCCCAAGATTATCAGCAGGAATAGTGGGGCTAGGATTACCGAGAGCATGTTTATGGCTTTTATCATGGGGTTTATGGCGGGGCCGGCTGTGTCTTTGCACGGGTCTCCCACGGTGTCTCCTACCACGGCGGCGGAGTGGGCTGACGAGCCTTTCCCACCGTAGTTCCCAAGCTCGATGAATTTTTTAGCGTTATCCCAGGCTGCTCCACCGGTTGCCATGAAGATGGCGGTGGCAAGCCCTGTAACCGTGGTTCCGATGAGAAGTCCTGCTAGGGCTTCCCAGCCTACCACGAAGCCTATGATTACCGGTGGAACTATAACGATGATGCCCGGTAGGGCCATGCTTTTCAGCGCGGTTCTAACGCTTATGTCAACGCAGCGGGCGTAGTCAGGCTTGGCTTTCCCCTCCATGAGGCCTTTTATCTCCCTGAACTGTCTTCTAACCTCGCTTACCATGCTGAAGGCTCCCTTAGCCACACCCCTCATGCAGAGGGATGCGAAAAGGAACACGAGAACTCCTCCTACGAAGAGTCCGAGGATAACCTTCGGGCTCATGAGGGTAACCTTCCCGGTGAGCTCCATCAACGCCTGCTGGAAGTTCAGGTTCGAGTAGGCCTGGGGGTTAAGCTCTATTAAACCTCTCACCACTTCAACCAGGTAGGCGAAAAGCAGTGATAAGGCTGCAAGCCCAGCGGAGCCTATGGCGAAAGCCTTGGTAAGCGACTTAGTGGTGTTTCCAAGGGCGTCCAGCGGGTCTAATCCTTGCCTTACGTCTTCTCCAAGCCCAGCCATCTCTGCGATGCCGTTGGCGTTGTCAACTATAGGCCCGAAGGCGTCTACTGAAACGATTATTCCGGCTATGGAGAGCATGGCCATCACGGCTACGGCAACCCCGTAGAAGCCGTCTATAATGCTTAATGCGCCTCCAGCTGCGAAGTAGGCTATGGGAATGCTTGAGGCTATAACGGCTACGGGGAGGGCTGAGCTTTCAAGCCCTACGGAAAGCCCTGTAATCAGGTTTACAGCAGGCCCGGCTTGAGAGGCTTCTGAAATGCTTTTCGTAGGCCGGTAGGCGTAGGAAGTATAATAGTTGTTTATCACGGCGAGGAGAACGGTGACCACCACGCCTACAATGGACGCGTAGAAAACCCCCATGGGGAGGCTAAGCCAGACTGTCAGGAAGTAGAAGCCTATAACAGAGATTACCGAGGTGACAAGTATGCCTTGAAGGATGGCTGTGGAAGGCTTGGTTTTCCCTCCAGCCCTAACAGCGAAGGTTCCAACGATGGTTGCCAGAAGCGCTATAGCTCCCAGCAGCAGCGGGTAAATAAGCTTACCCCAGTGGTATATGGATGCTCCTCCCTCCACAACTTTGAAGGCTGGAACCGTCGGGATAACCGCCAGCAGCATAGCTCCAATCATGGTTACAGCATAGGTTTCAAAAAGGTCTGCCGCCATTCCAGCGTCGTCTCCCACGTTGTCTCCAACGAAGTCCGCTATCACAGCCGGATTACGCGGGTCGTCCTCAGGTATTCCAGCCTCAACTTTCCCAACTAGGTCGGCTCCAACGTCAGCCGACTTCGTGTAGATTCCCCCGCCTATCCTGGCGAACAGGGCGACGATGCTTCCTCCGAAACCGAAGCCTGCGAAGAGGATGGGGTCTTGCCACAGCAGGAAGAATACTGAAAGCCCTAGAAGGGCTAGGGCAACCATTAGAAGCCCTGTTACGGCTCCTCCTTTGAAGGCTATTCTAAGGGCTTTTCCCACTCCATGCTTGGCTGCGGTTGCCGTCCTCGCGTTAGCTCTAACAGCTATGGTCATGCCAATATAGCCTGCTGCAGCTGAAAAGCAGGCTCCAACGATGAAGGACAAGCCTACCTGCCATTTAACGGCTACTCCGAGAATTACGGCGACCACCACCATGAAGGCCAGCAACGTCCTATACTGGCGGTTAAGATATGCCATAGCAGCAACCTTTATGGCTTCATGGATGGTTATAACCTCGCCTGAGCCTGCCTCCTCCTTTAGAATACTCCAAACCAGGTAGCCTGCAAACCCTAAAGCTGCTGCCACGGCGATGAAGGGCAACATCAAGGCGGAATACACTTTCAGCTCACCCAGCCTAAACCTTTCAAACTGAAAGATATTTTCTGCTTTCTCAGCCTATTAAGCCTTCCTTCCAAGGAAACCTTAAACTTTTTTAGTTTCCCTCCTAATGGTGATTATGCTCCAGCCCGCGAGGCTTCAGGAATGCCCATCAGACAGCCTATAGTCGTAGTGCTAGGCCATGTAGACCACGGGAAAACCACTCTGCTAGATAAAATCAGGGGGACGGTTGTCGCCGTCAGAGAGCCTGGAGCCATAACCCAGCATATAGGAGCCAGCTATGTGCCCACCAAAATACTTGAGAAGATGTGCATGGGGCTGCTTAGAAAGTTCAACTTCAGAATAGAGGTGCCTGGGCTTCTTTTCGTCGACACTCCGGGGCATGCTGCCTTCTCCAGTCTCAGGCGTAGAGGAGGCTCCGTAGCCGACATAGCCATCCTCGTGGTGGACGTGAACGAGGGGGTTATGCCTCAAACCGTGGAGTCGCTGGAGATTCTGAAGGCTAGGAGAACCCCGTTCATAGTGGCAGCCAATAAGGTGGATCTGCTTCCAGGGTGGAGGCAACCTGCAGACCTATGCTTCTTCGAAAGGCTGAAAAGCTTAGACCGGTCTGTAGCCCGAATCCTAGACGAAAGAGTCTACGAGATCGTAGCCTCCCTATCCCAGCATGGCATAAACGCTGACAGGTATGACCGGGTGACAGACTTCAGGAAAACCGTTGCCATCGTCCCTGTGAGCGCCAAGACCGGGGAGGGAGTACCCGACCTACTTGCAATCCTCGTAGGGCTGACCCAGCAGTATTTGAAGCAGAGGCTTGAAGTTTCCGAGCGGACGGCTGGAACCGTGCTGGAGGTCAGAGAAGACCCTGGCCTAGGCGTGAACATCAATGTAATTCTTTACGACGGCGTGTTAAGGGAAGGCGACACCATAGTTGTAGGAGGGAAACATGGCCCCGTAACAACCAAGGTCAGAGCCATCCTAGTGCCTAAGCCCCTAGACGAAATCAGAGATCCCACCGAGAAGTTTAAGTCTTTAAAGGAGGTTTCAGCGGCAGCTGGCGTCAAAATTGCAGCTCCAAACCTTGAAGACGTTATCGCCGGAAGCCCCCTCTACACTGCTGCCAGCGAAGAGCAGCTTGAAGAGGTTAAGGCGAAGGTCGGAGAAGAAGTTGAAAGTGTAAGGTTCTCCACGGATAAGGCTGGAATAGTTGTTAAGGCTGACACGTTAGGGTCGCTTGAAGCCATCCTAGGCGAGCTTAAAGCCAGCCAGATTGCCGTTAGAATGGCTGACGTGGGGGACATTTCCAAGCGGGATGTGGTGGAAGCCTCCGTAGCCAAAAAGTCGGACGTAGCCCACAGCGTCGTCCTCGGCTTCAACGTTAAGGTTCTGCCTGACGCCCAGGATGAAGCGTTAAGGGCTGGAGTGAAAATCTTCCGGGAAAACGTGATTTACAGGCTTATGGAGGAATACTTCGACTGGGTTAGAAGCCTTAAAGAGGAGGAAGCCCGCATAGCCCTTGAAGCCCTGATAAGACCTGGGAAAGTAAAAATTCTGCCGGGATGCCTCTTCAGGAGAAGCAAGCCGGCTATCTGCGGAGTCGAGGTTCAGGCTGGAAGAATCAAGCCTGGATACCCGCTTGTCAGAGAGGACGGCAGCTTCATAGGCAGAATAGTTCAAATACAGGAGCGTGGTGAAAGCCTGCGGGAAGCCGTCCGCGGGATGCAGGTTGCCATATCCATGAAGGAGCCGACCCTTGGAAGACATGTTAAAGAAGGAGAAATCCTATACGTTGACATGCCTGAAAGCCACATCCGCAACCTGCTTCGCAACTACAAGGACACCCTAACCCCCGATGAAGAAGAATGCTTGAAAGAGTTCTTACAGGTTAAACGTAAAACCAACCCCTACTTCTGCCTTGGAGTGTAGGCTAAAGGCTAAAATTTAAAGGCGGCAAACATTGTCTTCCACCGGAAACTTGAAGGCTGTAAGGGTTTACCTGGAAAGCTTCGGATGCTCAGCCAACATGGCAGACGGAGAGAGGATGCTAGGCTGCCTGGAAGCGGCGGGCGCCCAAACGGTTTCAAACCCTCGAGAAGCCGACGTTCTAATCTATAACACCTGTGCTGTTAAGGGGCCTACAGAAGACAGGATGATAAGCCTGCTGAAGTCCGCTCCGAAAGGCAGAAAGCTGATAGTAGCCGGATGTCTGCCCTTGATAAACCTTGAAAGGCTTAGAAGGGAGGTTTCCTTCGACGGGGTTGTCGGTCCTGCTCCAACCAGCGAAATAGTTGAAGCCGTAGGCAGGGTTGTTAAAGGCGAAAAACCTGCAATCCTGAAAGTTAAACCTAAACCCGAACCCGATATGCCTGTTAAAACGCTTTTCCCCGTCAGACGTATCATTGTTGCGGCCTATGGCTGCCTCGGCGATTGCAGCTTCTGTTGCGTTAAGTTCGCTAGGGGAAGGCTTAGAAGCTACAGCCCGGAGGAAATCCTAAAGCAGGTTGAAAGGGCTGTAAAGGCTGGAGCCAGGGAAATATGGCTTACAAGCCAGGACCTTTCCTGTTACGGGCTAGACGCAGGGTCAAACCTTGCTGAGCTACTTGAAAAAGTAGTGGAGGTTGAAGGGGATTTCAAGGTCAGAGTTGGAATGATGAACCCTAACCATCTGCTCCCCATACTTAAAAGAACGGTTGAAGCCTTCGCACACCCGAAAATTTTCAAGTTTCTCCACGTTCCAGTTCAAAGCGGAAGCGACAAGGTTCTGAGGCTTATGAACAGGTTTTACACGAGCCAAGACTTCGAAACCGTAGTCGCAGCTTTCAGGAGGAGGCTTCCCGATATAACTCTTGCAACCGACATTATATGCGGCTTCCCAGGGGAAACGGAGGAAGACTTCCAGCAAACCATAAACCTGCTGGAGAAGGTTAGGCCAGACATTGTAAACCTTTCAAAGTTTTATCCGAGGCCTAGAACGCCTGCAAGCCGCATGGAGAAGCTTCCAACCCAGGTTGTCAAGGAGAGAAGCCGGGTGCTGTCGAAGCTCGCTGGAGACCTGGCTTTGGAGAGAAATAGGAAGTGGGTTGGCTGGGAAGGAGAAGTTATCGTGGACGAAGAAGGGTGGAAGGGAAACCTGATTGGAAGAAACTACGCCTACAAGCCTGTAGCCGTCTCGGAGGGGAAGCTTGGTGAAACTGTTAAAGTTAAAATAGTTGCGGCTTCCCGATACTGTCTGAAAGGCGAAATACTGGCATCTTAAAGCGGTTAAAAGCCTGAAAATGATGATGTAAGTACGTGTTAATTTCTGCCCTGCTATACGTGAAACTTTGCATTTTTCCGGTGGGTACCCTGAAACTACCTACCGTTTGATTTATATATGGAAAACCTGTTGGTAATACTATTTAAATACAAAATAAATACGCTGGACATAAATTTTCTGGAGTGTATTTAGGAGGTGCCGGGGGGTGAGAGAGATTGATGAAAGTAATCACGCTTCCACCGCTGGAGAAAAACAAAGAACCAGTACAGCTCACGGAGGTTCTCAGCTTGCATGACCTAGAGGAAAGCCTGACGGAAATTGAAGACGGGTTCTCCCTTGACTTCCTAGACGAGATGGGCTTAGACCAGCTTGAAGAAGACTAGGCACCCTAGGGGAGGGTTTATTTCCCCCTTCCAAGCTATATTCCAAATTTCTGTTTTAGTTTCATCCCCAGCCTGCCTAAGGCTTCCTGAAGGGTTATCCTGTCCCCTTCAGGCATCGTTTTTCCCTTCTTCACAGCTTCAATCACGGCTTCCGCAGACCTCTCCTCAGCCTCCACAAGCGTGTATGCCCGACCTACTGTTTCAGGGGTGTGAGAGTCGCTTCCTCCAACCTGAGGAAGCCCCAGCTCCCTGCAAAGCCTGTTAAGCTTCTTAACCTCTGAAGCGTAGATTATGGGAAGGGTTGAGGCGTTAAGCACTTCAACAGCGTCGAACCCGGCTGTTCTTAAAATGTCTTCTCCAACGCTTTTCTTGAAGGGGCACAGGGGATGGGCTGCTATGGCAACTCCTCCCATCCTCTTAATTTCCCTGATGGTTTCGCCTGCTGGAAGCCCCGGAGGAACAGGCTTGCTAACTCCTAACCCTACGATGTGCCCGTCCGAGCTGGATACTTCTATTCCAGGGACCACCAGTAACCCCTGCTTTTCAAGTTTTCCAGCTTCCTTCAGGGCTTCGCAGGTGTCGTGGTCTGTTATGGCAACTCCGTCAAGCTCGTTTTTGAGGGCTGAGGCTGCTAGGGCTTCCAGCGTTAGTATGCTGTCTCCCGAGTAGGTTGTATGAACGTGGAAGTCTATTCTAAGCTTCATTTCCACCGTTTCCCTTTGGAGGCTAGTAGACCCTGCTTCCGGGCTTAACAGGTTTCTCCGGGGTTAAGATGGCGGCTTTTCCCTCTTCCACGGCTGCCAGAAGCATGACTTCAGACCTCAACCCCATAAGCTCCGCAGGCTTCATGTTTGAAACCACCACGACGAGCTTCCCTAAAAGTTCTTCAGGCTTATAGTGTTCTTTCAAGCCTGCAACGGTCTGCTTCACCATGCCTCCTCCAAGGTCAAGCCTAATCCTGTAAAGCTTCTTAGCCCGGGGGACAGCTTCAACCTCAACTATCTTCGCAACCTTTAAGCCCAGTTTTTCCAGGTCTTCAGGCGTAGCTTCACCCACCTCTTTTTCACCCTTTTCAGGTTTAACACCTGTTTCCTCTCTTGAAATCTTCCTGAAAAGTGGCTGAGGTCTCCCAATTTTTAACCCTTCAGACACGCCTTTCAAGGCTTCCTGAAGGCTGAGGTTTAAGCTTCTCCTGATGGCTTCAGCTGTTCCAGGGATGAGCGGTTCAAGGAGGATGGAGAGGGCTGCCACCGTCTGGAGGGAGACGTTGAGGGTTGCAGCAGCCTCATCTCTCCTGCGGCTCACGGTCTTCCACGGCTCCTTATCGTTGAAATACTTGTTTGCCTTCCTAGCCAAATCCGCCACCGCTTGGACAGCCTGCTGAATTCTCATCTGGCCCAGAATGCGGTTGAACGCTTCTTTTGCTTCTTCCACCTCTTCCAGCATTTTCCTGTCGTAGCTGTCGAGGGCTGGAGGGCTTGGAACCTGGCAGTTGAAATGCCTGCAGAGGAAGGTTAAAGCCCGATGGATGAAGTTT
Organism: Candidatus Hecatellales archaeon; assembly: GCA_003662305.1. GTDB lineage: Archaea > Thermoproteota > Bathyarchaeia > Hecatellales > Hecatellaceae > B25. The sequence goes on along the minus strand of QMXU01000037.1, from coordinate 590 downwards.
CCAACTGTGTCGTTCAGGTCTGAATTAACTTTCTCCAAGAATATTTCCCAGGTGAAATTTGTGTCTCTAACTTCCGGCCTTATGCTTAGAAGGGTGTACCTCCAGTAGTCTACGGGGAACATTTTCAGGGCTTCGTCAATCCATATGCCTACCCGCTGGCTTTTAGAAAATTTTTTACCTTCGAACATGAGGAACTCGGTGGAGCTGACGGTCCAGGGAAGCTCGTAGCCTTCGCCTGAAGCCATCAGGAGGGCTGGAAGAATAATCGTGTGGAAGGGTATGTTATCCTTACCTATGAAGAAAACGATTCTAGCGCCGTCAAACCAGTAGTCCCTCCACTTCTCTTCTTCACCCTTAAGCCTGAAGTATTCTATGGTTGCTGAAATATAGCCGAGCACAGCCTCCATCCAGACGTAAATGGTTTTACCTTGAGCCCCGGGGAAGGGTGCCGGGATACCCCATACTACATCCCTAGTGAGCGACCTAGGTTTAAGTCCCTCCCTTATGAGCTTAAGCGAGAAGTTCCTGGCGTTCTCCGGAAGCCTCCTGTTCTCCTCCACGTATTTCTCAAGTTCACTGGAGAATTGGGG
>QMXU01000036.1 GCA_003662305.1 Candidatus Hecatellales archaeon | reverse complement strand
TGAGTAGCCTCCCGGCCCTCCACCGAGGACCGCCAGATACACGTTAACTTTCTCCAAGGCTTCCGCCTTCAAACCTTTAAGCTTCGAAAAAGTATATTGAGTTTTCCTGTCTTGCAAGCCTTCCAAGGGCACCCTTAACTTTAAATATCCTTTGGAGGGTACCCTTCATTCAGGTGGTGAAAAATCATGAGTGGAAAACCTTCTGGAGAGCTCAGCTTTAAAGACATCATATACGATAAACAGTGGTTCACCAATACCGCCCTTGTCATGATAAACAGGCCTCACAGGCTTAACGCCTACACGCTGAACACGCTGAGGGAGCTATGCACAGCCATGGAGGACGCCATGTGGGATGACAATGTCCAAGTGATCGTCATAAGCGGGGCTGGCGATAAGGGCTTCTGCACGGGAGGCGATGTCATAGAGTACGCTGAGGTCTACACTAGGAAGCCAAGCGACTTCTACAAGTGGTTTGACCCCTACTTCCGCTTCTTCGACCTGATAAGGCGGTGTGGGAAGCCTGTTGTAGCCCGGATAAACGGAACTGTAGCTGGTGGGGGAAACGAGATTCACCTTGCCTGCGACCTCTCCGTGGCTGCAGACCACGTCAAGTTTATTCAGCCCGGCCCAAGGGTTGGAATGACCTCCATAGGAGGAGCAACCCAGTGGCTTCCCATAACCGTGGGGATTAGAAGAGCTGCGTGGATGTGCTTCATAAGCGACTTCCTAGACGCTAAAACAGCTCTGGAATGGGGGCTTGTAAACCAGGTTGTACCCTACTCGGAGCTGGATAACGCTGTAAAGAAGATATGCAGAACCCTGTTAAGCCTTTCACCTGCAAGCCTCCGCAACGCTAAAATCCACATAAACCTGTGGAAGGAGTGGATTTGGGCGTTAACCACGGAGCACTGCCGTGAATGGTTCTCAGCTCACGCAGGCTCCGTTGAGCCCTCCGTAGGCATGTGGCACTACTTCAAGGAGAAGAAAGGCCCGGACTACCTTGAGTCGGGCATAAGAGAGTTCATAGCCAAGGGAGGAGACACCCGCATACCCTACGGGCCGTTCATGAAAACCTGTCCGAAATGCGGAGCCAAATACCTGCCTGAGAAGTTTAAATACTGCGGCGTATGCGGTGCTGCGCTAGAATAGAGGAGCCTCCTCCACCAACGCCCCTCAACAACCTTTTCTCCGGGGAAAAGGGAGACCTCAAGCATGGGTAAGGCTGTGATAGTCGTCGACATGCAGAAGGACAACATGTTCAAAGACGCTTTCTCCATCGTGCCGAACGTTAAAAGGCTGGTGGAAGAAGCCAGACGTAAAGGGATACCCGTCGTTTACGCCTGCGATACAAGGCATCCAGACGACCTCCTCTTCAAGCGGGTAGGCCTGCCACCCCACGCCATAAAGAATACTGAAGGCTGGAAGGTTATCAGGGAACTAGCCCCGGAAGAAGGCGACCTAATAGTCGAGAAGAGGATGCTCAGTGCCTTCTTCGGAACAAGCCTGGACTCCATTCTAAGAGAGAAAAAGATAGGCAGCCTAATCGTCGCAGGCATAGCCACAGACGTATGCCTGCTGAAAACCGTTCTAGACGCCTTCGAGCTTGGATATGAGGTGGCGGTTCCCTCTGACGGCTGTGCAGCAACCTCAAAGGAGAGACATGAAGCCGCCCTCAAAATCATGTCTGAAACCCTGAAAATAAGAATCCTCAAAACCGAGGAGATGATCAGAAGCCTCTAGCCTTCCCTAGCTGCCACCTTGAGAGGCGGCAGCCTAACCTTAGTTCTGCGGTCGTGAAGCACCAGCTCCCTTGCAGGGTCTAAGCCTAAAGCCAGCCCAACCAGCTCCGACACGTGGAGAACGGGTAGAGGGTTAAGCTCCTTCGGGGCTTCGTCGAAGGTTACCAAGCATCCTGGGCATGTTACGACGATTAGCTCGGCTCCAGCCTCCCTCATAGAGCTGATTTTAGCCTCAGTAGTTTTGACGGAGGCTTTCCTGTCGCAGTATCCTGAAATGGAGAGGCATGTGCCGCAGCACAGGTTTTCCTCAGCGTATTCCACGGCTTCTCCTCCAAGGCTTTCCACAAGTTCCTTCAGAAACCTTATGTTTTCAGGCTTGCCCAGCACCTCGTCTGGGAAGGCTTTAGCGTAGTGGCATCCGTGGTGGACGGCGATTTTCATCCCTTCAAGGCTTTTTTTCTGCAGTTCCAGAAGCCTGTCTTTAACCCGGTAGTATATTTCGGCGACTTGGTAGACTTTCACGTCCCAAACAGGTTTAACGCCTACCTTGCCCAAGGCTTTTTCAACTTCGCCTTTAACGTCAGGATTCTCCCTGATTTCCTTTAGCACATGTAGGTAAGCGGAATAGCAGGTGTCACAGACTGAAGCTATAATCTTAGAATGTTCCGCAGCCGTCCACGTGTTCCATCCGATGAAGGATGTCATGCTCTTAAAACTGGAGAAGCCGAAGAGATATAGAAGCCCGCCGCAGCAGACCTCCCGGCTGGAGGTGGAAGGCTTAAAGCCCAGAGTCCTCAGGTTTTTAAGGGTTGAATATTCTATGCTGGGGTACTTACCCCTAGCCAGGCATCCTAAATGAACGTATAGGGCTCCGCTGTCAGGTAAATCTTCAACCTGCTTCATCCTATTTCAGGCTCCGGTGGGAGGTTGTTAACGCCTGGCATCGTCTCCCCGGTATATAGCCTTTAAGGTTTCAACTTCTTCTTTAAATCCGGATGTCTCCATGAGGGCTTTGAACCTGTTTAAGTCTTCCTCGGGCATGCGGGGGTCTTCTGGAAGGTTTAGGAGTTTACGTATGTGGGTTTTGGCAATGGATATTATTCTGCCATACCGCAGCATGTTTTCCAAGTAAAGTACCGTTTCCTCGTAGGCTTCTCCGGCGTTTCCCTCGTAGGCTGAGCTTCTTCTAAGCCTCACAACGGCGTCGGGAATGTTTATGTTGTGAGGGCAGAGTTTGAGGCAGTCGTAGCATAGGAAGCAGGACCATATCTCATCCAGCTTCACGGGTTTACGCCCGGTTTTACTCCTCAAAATTTTAAGGGAAAACCTTCTGACGTGGAAGCCTCTCCGGGAAAACCTTGTTGGGGGGCATATGGCACTGCAAAGACCGCATTGAAGGCATTTCTCCGCCAAGCCTGTAAGCTTCTCAAGTTCCGCTTGAACGATACCCTTTTTACCCGCCACCCTCTTTACACCATGCCAGGCGATATGTGGGTGTAAGCGGTTGGCTGAAATAAAACTTACCCTAATCGTGGCGAGAACCACCGAACAGGAGCTTGCAGCCTACAAGACCGCTCAAGACCCAGCCTACAAGGAGAAACTGGCAGTAGCCTACCTTTCAAAGGCGGACATGGGAAAGCTTGAAGTTAAAGAAGGAGACCTCATAAAGGTTTCATCCCCCCACGGCTCAGTCGTCGTCAAGGCGGCTGAAGACCCCGATTTAAGCGAAGGCTTAATAGTGCTGGTGAAAGGCTTCTGGGCAAACCTTCTAGTGCCGGTAAGCCTCGGCAGCGAAAACCTCCTAGCCGACAGGGGGATGGAGGTCGCCGTAGAAAAGGCTGAAGGAGAAGCTCAGACTCCTAGCCCTTAACCTTGCCTAGAAGCTTGTCCAGTTTTCCAAGTTCGAAGGTAGCTCTGAAAGTTTTCTCTCCTAAGCCTTCAGCCAGCTTCCCAAGTTTTTCCTCTAAAAGCTTTTTCGCCTGCCTGTCTACCTCCCATTCTGGAGGTGCCTCCTCCTCAGGAGGCTTTTGAACCTCGATTTCCAGGCGGACCTGCCTTGGGTATGCTGGCTCTAGGAGGGCGGGCTCAACTTTTCTGCCTATCAGCCTCAGCAGATACCGGTTCCGGCTTTCCCTCCAAGGCTTACTTGGACCCACATCCTTAAGGTTCAGGCTTAGCCTTTCAACTTTCAGCACTTCCTCCGGGCAGGCGTTTTCGCAGGCTCCGCAGAAAATGCAGAAGTCTTCCAGAACCCTTATTTTCTCCGCGCCCTTAACCGGGTAGATGGCGTCGACGGGGCATATGTTAAAGCAGTTCTTGCATCCTGTGGGGTCGCATTTCTCAAGTTTAACTATGTGGACTTTCCCCTCCAAGGGCTTCTTAACTTCTATGGCCTCCACAGGGCAGAAGGCTGCACATATGCCGCAGTCAACGCATTTCTCCTGGTCTATCTCTATTCCTCCCCTGATTTCAGCCTCCTGAACCTTCCTGGGAGGGGCGTGCTCGCATTCGACTTTCAGGGCTTCCGTAGGGCAGATTTTCTCGCAGAGCCCGCAGTAGTCGCATTTCTCCTCGTCTATTCTCAGGCCTATGGCGGGCTTGAACTCTGGAGGTTTAGGCTTCTCCCAGAAGATTTCGAAGGCTTCGCAGAGGGCTTCGCAGAGCCCGCAGTAGCAGCATTTGTCCTCCTCAAAGACTATCTTGCCTTCCGCCTCTTCCGGTTTCCCTCCAGCCTCGTAGACCACAAGCTCGTCTTTCCTTGGGATTTCAACCTTCGCCTTGATGGCTTCCCTGGGGCATATACGCTCACATAGGAAGCATGGTATGCATTTATCCTCGTCAACCCTGTGTTCTCCCGCAACCTTGGAGAAGTCTTCCAGCGTTGTGCTGTCGAGTAGCATGCTGAAGGAGTTGAAGAGGCAGGCTGAAACGCAGAGTCCGCAGAAGGTGCACTTTTCCAGTTCAACGTTTACGAGGGGGGCTTCCTCTATTCTTCCCGCTGCCACCTCGACGATGGGGCCCTTGCTTATGGCCTCCCACGGGCAGCCTACCATGCAGAGGGAGCATCCAACACATTTCTCAAGCTGGTATCGCAGCTCCTTACCCATGAGGCTGGTCTTCCAAAGGTATTTCAGGGTTGAATCCTCGATTTCAAGGCTGGCTTCAGGCTTCTCAGACAGCGGTTAACCCCCCCTAACAGTCAGCTTTGAAAGTTCAGCTCCCACCGGTCCAAGACGCCTAACCTTCGCTACAAACTCGGTTATCACCCTCGCCACTTTCTCCCCTTCACTGGCTCCAGCATGGTCTAGGTGAACTCTTTCAGGGTTCACTCCCAAGGCTTCCAGCACTTTTTTAAGCCTTGAAACCCGTTCCATGGCTTTCCTTATGCCGGTAATGTAATGGCAGCTGTTTTCGCCGCATCCTACGATTAGCACGCCGTCTATTCCCTGCTTGAAGGCTTCCAATATGTGGAGGGCGTTCACCCTAGCCGCGCAGGGAAGCTGGATGATGCGTACGTTGGTTGGGTAGGGGTTCCGGTTGAGCCCTGCCATGTCCGCCGCCGCGTAGCCGCACCACCTGCAGAAGAAGGCTAAGATTAGAGGGCGCTCCCTAGCGTTTTCAGCAAGCGTTCTAATCATAGCTTCAATCTGCCCGTCGGTTATGAAGGGTATGCTTATGGCTCCGGTGGGGCATACGGCTACGCACGCCCCGCAGCCCATGCATGCTACTTCGTCAACAGTGATTTCCCCGTTAACCCTGCTCAGAGCCCCGTAGTCGCAGAATTTCACGCAGAGCCCGCATTTCACGCAGAGGTCGTGGTCTACGGTGGGGGCTTCAACCTCCAGTTCGAGTTCAGGGTTTGAAAGGAAGGCGTAAGCCTTAGAGGCTGCAAGCCCAGCCTGGGAAACAGATGCCGTAATATCTTTTGGGCCTTGAGCAGTTCCAGCCGTGAAAATCCCCCTCATGAAGGTGTCAGCAGGCCTAAGCTTGCAGTGCTCCTCCATGAAGAACCCGTTCTCGTCCAGCGGCGTCTTAAGGATTCTTGAAAGCTTCTCGTTGTCAGAGTTCGGAGCTATGCCTACGCTTAAGACAACCAGGTCGAAGTCTTCCCAGCATGTTTCACCGGTTAAAGTATCCTCATAGAAGATTCTAAGCCTGTCTCCAGCCTTCGCCACCCTGCCAACTCTCCCCCGGATGAACCTTACACCGGTAGCCTGAGCCTTGAGGAAGGCTTCCTCGTAGCCTTTACCTGAAGCCCTCACGTCTATGTAGAATATGGCTACGTCGGCTTCAGGGTGCAGGCTTTTAATTTCCATAGCCTGCTTAACCGCGTAGTTGCAGCACACCACGCTGCAGTAGGGCCTGTTAAGCCTGGTTGAGCGGCTTCCAACACACTGGATGAAGGCTATGCTCCGAGGGGTTAAACCGTTTGAGAGGCGTACAAGCCTTCCCTTGGTAGGGCCAGCAGGGTTCACAAGCCTCTCAAGCTCAGCCCCCGTTATAACGTCAACATGCCTGCCATAGCCGTATTCACCTATCCCGGCGGGGTCGATAGGGCTGAAGCCCGTGGCCACGATGATGGCTCCAACCTTAACCTTAAACTTTTCATCCTTCTCCTCAAAGTTTATGGCCTCCTGGTCGCATACAGCCACGCAGGAGCGGCATCCCACACAGTTCTCCATGTCTATGTAGGGGGCGGTGGGCACAGCTTCAGCGTAGGGTTTAACCATGGCCCTACGTTCTCCAATCCCGTACTCGTACTCGTTGGGAACGGTTATGGGGCATACGTCCAAGCATTTATTGCAGCCGTTGCACTTTTCCAAGTCCACGTAGCGGGCCTTCCTATAGAGTTCAACCTCATAGTTTCCAGCCGTTCCTTTAACGCCTGAAACCTCGCAGAGCGTGTAAACTTCAACTTTAGGGTGGCTGTAAACCTCAGCCATGAGGGGGCCGAGAATGCAGATGCTACAGTCCAACGTCGGGAAAACCTTGTCCCACTTAGCCATGTGTCCTCCGATGAAGCCGGACTTCTCCACCAGCACAACTTCCATGCCCATGTTAGCCAGGTTTAAGGCGGCTGTTATGCCTGCCACTCCTCCGCCGATAACCAGAACCCTCCGCTCAACAGGAATCTTCACCTTCCTAGCCTCAACCGCCCTTCCAACGGAGGCAACCGCCATGTCAACCAGGTCTAAAGCCTTCCCCGTAGCCTTCTCCCTGCTGAACCAGTGAACCCAGCTGCACTGTTCACGTATGTTGGCTACCGCCAGACGGTTCGGGTTTAAGCCTGCCTCCTCAACCGTTCTGCGGAAGAGCTCCCCGTGGAGGCGTGGAGTGCAGCAGGCTACGACCACCCTTTCCAAGCCGTGCTCTTTTATGCTGTCCTTCACCAGCTGTAAGCCGGATTCGCTGCAGAGGTGCAGGCTTCCGAAGGCTTCCACGTTCTCCTTTCCTGAGAAGTGTTCCACAAGCCTCTTAGTGTCGAGAAATCCAGCAATGTTGGTTCCGCAATCGCAGATGAAAACGCCAGTTTTGCCCTCGGGCTTCCGATTTTTTTCCGACATGTTCAAATACTGGATTCATGATTGCTTATTTAAGCCCATCGTTGCTGTAGGTTTAAGGGGCGCTTAGGCTTGCCGGACGGCAAAAAACCCGGGAAGGTTACAGTCCTCACGGTTTACAGGTATCTGCCGGGGACAAACTGTAAAAAATGCGGCTTTGCCTCCTGCATGGTTTTCGCCTCGAAGCTTCTGACGAAGGAGGTTAAAATCGAAGACTGCCCTCCTCTTCTCGAGCCTAAATACAAGGATAAGCTGGAGGGGCTTCGAGAACTTTTAAAGCCCATACTTGAAACCAAGGAGACAGGTGTAAGGGTTGACCCGGACAAGTGCACGGGCTGCGGCAATTGCGTCGTAGTATGCCCGGCTAACGTTGCTGCGGACCCGCAGATTGGCAGGGGCTTAGCCACCACCAGCGACGAGGTTGTCCTAAGGGTTGAAGACGGCGTAATCCAGATAATCAAGCTTGAAAAGTGCAGGCGTTTCCCCCCTCACGGTTTAGACTGCCGAGTGTGCGAGCAGTACTGCTATACCGGAGCTATAGAAGTGTTCTAGCCCCGCATGTTCAGGTGTGAAAGGTATGGAAACCGCAACCTGCACGGGATGCTCCCTAATATGCGACGATATAAAAGTAGTAGTTGAGAACGGTGAAATCACCAAGAACTTCGGCTGCTGCATCGTTGGAAACGAGAAAATCAAAATCCTACGTTCCCCCAGCAGAATGGTAAAATATACTGTTCGCGGAGGCCAAGCCGCCCTTTCAGCCGACGAGATGGCTGAAAAAGTCGCGGAAATGCTGAAGGGCTCAAGGAAGCCGCTGCTCTACGGCTGGTGCAATTCCACCTGTGAAGCTGTGAGCCTCGGCTTGAAGCTTGCAAGGAAGCTTGGAGGAGTTTTCGACAGCCCTCTAAGCCTATACCACGGGTACGCCATTATGGCTGCGAGAAAACTTGGAATGTACGAGGCCAGCCTCGACGAGGTGCGTGAAACTGCTGACCACATAGTATTCTGGGGAGTCAACCCCGCTGAAACCTTCCACAGGCACATGAGCAAATTCTCCGTTTTCCCACGCGGCCAAAAAGCCGAGCGAGGAGTTGAAAGCCGGATCCTAACGGTTATAGATGTGAGGAAAACCAGAACCGTAGCCCACAACAGGATTATAGTTAAACCCATGGAAGACTTAAACCTCATGAAGGCTCTGGCAGGCATGGTCTCCACGGGAAGCATGCCGGAAGGTGTCTCCTTAAGCCTTCCGTTAAGGCAGATTTCAAGCCTGACAAGAGACCTCAAAAACTCGCGTTTCGTAGCCATCTTCTACGGGCTGGGCCTCCTCGGCACAGGCATGGCTGAAGCCAACCTCAAGGCTCTCCACGAGCTTGCGGAGTCGATTCGAAAGGCTGGAACGAAATGTGTAGCCATGCCCATGCCCGGACACTACAACAGCCTCGGCTTCATTGAAACAGCCTTAAAAGAGGGGGGGTATCCTTACGCCTTAGACTTCTCCCAGGGAAACGTCAGGCATGAGCCTGGTGAAACCTCCGTTGTCCCCTCCATCGTGAAGGGTGAAGTGGATTCAGCCTTAATCGTCGGCTCAAACCCGCTTTCAAGTCTCCCAGGCGAAGCGGCGGAAAGGCTTTCAAAGCTTCCCTCAGC